>CAZYHO010000644.1:1698-2826 GCA_964647495.1 uncultured Akkermansia sp.
TTCAACGGCGCCAAGAAGGCCGAATTCGAGAACAAGGGGCACTTCAACAAGTCCCTGACGGTGCTGCTCTATCGCGCGCTCGAAGCGCGCGGCGTGGCCACCCACTTCGTTTGCGAGGCCGGGGACATCGCGATCGTCGTCAAAAGGGTGGCGATCATCCCGATCGAGCTGGTCGTCCGCAACGTGATCGCCGGCAGCCTGGCGAAACGCCTTGGACGTCCGGAAGGCCAGCGGTTGGGGCAGCCGCTCGTCGAACTATATTACAAGGACGATGCCCTGGGGGATCCGATGATCAACGACGAGCATGTCCGTGAACTCGAACTGGCCACCGCGGACGAACTGGCCGTACTCAAGGCATCCGGCCTGCGCGTCAACGACCTGCTGACACCCATCTTCGCGGGCGCCGGCCTGACGCTGGTCGACTTCAAGCTCGAGTTCGGCCGCCTGGCCGCGGATCCGTCGACGATCGTGCTCGCTGATGAAATTTCCCCCGATACCTGCCGGCTCTGGGATGCGCGGACCGGCGAAAAAATGGACAAGGACCGGTTCCGGCGCGACCTCGGAGGCGTCATGGAAAGTTACGCCGAGGTGCTCCGCCGCCTCGAAAAGGAATTGCCCGTCCAGGCCTGATCGATCCCGATTTTCCACCCATGAGTGTCCCGCTGTACGCCGAAGTGACCGGACGGTTCGACCACGCCGGCAACGCCAATTCCCTCGTTTACTCCCCGCTCGCCTCAGCGCACACGTACCGCGCGACACGGCGGTACCGGATTGAAATCGAGGAGGATACACCCGCCGCGCTGGCCGCCGCGCGCGCGTTCGTCGAGCGCACGCTCGTCGAGGAAGTCAGCCAGCACGCTCACTTCGGCGAGACTCCCGCCCTGACCGGCTTTACTTTCATCCTCGAGTACGGCTTCAAGCCAGGCGCCCTCGATCTCGAACGCGAAACGATCCTCGATTATTACCGCGGCCTGGCCGACCCGGGCTTCACGTTGAGCGGCCTCACCATCACCCAACGACTCTACATCTTTGCCGAACACGATCCCGCGCCGCACGAAAAGTTCGCCCGCGATATCGTCAACCCCGCCATCCATCGCCATCGCGTCATCGCAGGATAATCGCCAGAGC
>CAZYHO010000645.1:0-2793 GCA_964647495.1 uncultured Akkermansia sp.
TCAACCGCGCCGACTCCGGCGAACCGTCCGAAACCATCCGCGCCCGCATCGAGGCTGCCCGCGCCATCCAGACCGCGCGCTTCACCGGCGAACCCCAGATCCGCTGCAACGCCGCCATGTCGTCCCGCGTCATGAAACTCCACACCGCCCTCGACGACCACTGCCGCGACCTCCTCGAAAACGCCATGCACCAGATGAACTTCTCTGCCCGCGCCCACGACCGCATCCTCAAGGTCGCCCGCACCCTCGCCGACCTCGCCGCCCACCCACACATCACCTCCGATCACCTCCTCGAAGCCGTCAACTTCCGCACACTGGACCGGAATCTGTGGGTGTGAGCGCACACGCCCATCAGACCAAGTATTCAACTTCACTCACATCAAACCGCCGGAATCGGGTCGAATCTCGCGTTGGTCCAAGCATCACGTTTCGCCAATTCCACCACTTTTGCAGTGGCTCTGGCCTCCACGGCCTGCTGAAGGGCTTTGGGCCGTTTTGGTAGGGACATGAGGGGGTGAGCTTGCCGAGGGCCTGGTGGGGCCTCCAGGTGTTGTAGCGGCGGAACCATCGGGCGAGTCCGCTCTCGAGCACGGGAATGGCCGCGTGTTCGCTCAGATAGATTTCTTCGTACTTCAACCGGCACAACTGTTGTCGAACGCCAAGCGGCTGGCACGATTCCCATGACCGGAAAACCCAAGCGACCCTCGGACGCCAGGGAGGCCGCGCCAGATCTCCGGCCAAGGCCGCCGCCGCCCGCCAAAGCGGCAGAATGGGCGGCCGCCCTCGCCTCGTCCGCCTCCTCTCCGATCCTATCCCTCAACCCTGCTCCTGGCTCGTGGACCCCGTCCCCGCAGAGTGGGATCGCTCATCGGTCCTCAAGCAACTCGCCAAGTTCCAATCCGGCGTCTTCCTCACCAGCTCGCCTCGCGCCCATCCCATCACCCTTCAGAAAATCGCGCGCCTCCGCCAACGCCTCATGGAAATCGACACCGCCTCCAAACGCCCAAGCTCCTTTTCCTCCCTCACCCCTCTCCTCCCACTTCTCCTCCACAAGGCTCCTCGTCCCGCTCTCCCCCACAGCGAATTCAGCACATCTCGTCGCAAATCCCGTGCCTCTCGTCGGCTTCCATAACCCGTCACGCCAGCCGAAAACCGGGGGGATGAGGAGGGCTGAGACCGGAGGCGCAGGATTTCAGTTCGCAATCGCAAGACGGCCGCCGCAAAGCACCTGTCGCGCCCGCTGCGAATGACCAATGACAAGTGACCAATGACGAATGCCCCATCGGCATGCCGCCTTCGCTGCGGCCCGTTGCTCAAGAAGTTTTGAGCCGACTTTGGCATCGATCCCGCAATGGCATGGCCGTTGCGGTTGGTTGCTACTATAATTAAGCATTCCGTTTGGCAAGCGATTTCCGCCATTCGGATATCTCTTTGATCGCCGCCTTGGGAGACTCGAGCACAGTCGTACTGTGCCCTGTTTGTGACAGTATGCCGACTATGGGTTCGATAATACTGATGGGCCGAAATACAACTACATTTTTACCCTGCGTTCGACAAATCAGCCACCATGAGAATCCCGATATAAAATACAAATGTCGTGCAATCTGATCGCAGATATCACGACGAGTCAAATCCACTTCCTTCTCCAACTGATTCACCAACCTCCCAGCCTCATACCAAGATAGATTCAGAGTCTCCTTAATCTCAAACAAGACACTGTCTTGAGGAATTTCATCGATTTTAGCCTTCACGGCTTGAACCAGATCAACAAGGTGTTCAATCCATTGTCTGCGAACAAAAATCTGAGTGCCACCGACGGAAACGAGCCCAGGGTGAGGAAACATATCGGAAAAAGCAATATGCGCCTTGTCGATAGTCTTGAGTAAATCCAACACGTTGAGAATGGTCTACTGAGTTTTTTTGGCCGCCTCTTCAGCAGCGGCAAGCGAATCCCTGACGGCTTTGGCAGCTGAAGAAGATACTTGGGAGTTAAAATTATTCGACCCAGTGACAATGAAACCACCAACCGCATCGGGCTCCCGGAGAGCAGTAAATGCTTCTGCTCCTTTAACCAAAGTCCCCGGAGTTCCGGCGACTGGAGCGTCCACAATAAGACCCGCTTTCTCCGCAAGCCTTGCGTGGCTGGTTGCGTCCATAATGGGTGCTTGTTGGACAATTTCTCCATTGTAAACAATCCCCTTATATCCAATCACGCTATCTTCAACGGTCCGCGCTGATGCTGCCAACACTCCTCTCGCGGAAGCTACAGTCGCGCCCATGCCAAGGACAGCATCGCCAACCGCACCTATGATTTCGGCGGCCTCCGGGCTTGCCCCGACTTTCACCGCTCCTTTCTCAATTACTTGCTGCGTGAGCGTGTCCGTCGGTTGCCCGTTGATCATCTGGACGATGCCTGAGGACGCGGTATCCGCTCCATGCAGTATGGCCGCACCGCCAGCCACCTGAGATACTACCGTCGGAGCAGCAACACCTCCTGCTCCAACAACAATCTCCGCCACCCCTCCAACTGTTTTGACGCCACCCATAATTCGTGGGTTCGCATTCATCCACCGGTTTACGGCCTGAAAATCTTCCGCAATGGCATTGGCTATTTCGCGATCCCGCTGGTCAAGAGCTGTTCGAACCGCTGGAGGACAATGAGGAAATGACCGAACGTCCGCCCATCCATGGAGCCCATGAGGATCAAACTTGGACCACGGATTCTGTTTTACGTAGGCATAGAGATTGGGGCCGTTGCGCACATCTGGCGCGAAGTCGTAGCTGTGGAAGGCG
>CAZYHO010000646.1:0-2793 GCA_964647495.1 uncultured Akkermansia sp.
TGGGCATGGCATTCGGCCTGGATGAAGCGGGCAAGCTGTGGGTGCGGCGTCCGGATGGGCGGTTGATGGAAACACAGAGGGAGATCGCGCGGCGAGCGGAAGCGGAGGCTGCACGCGCGGAGGAGGAGGCCGCACGAGCGGAAGCGGAGACCAAGCGCGCGGAAGCGGAGGCTGCACGAGCAGAGGAGGAGACCAGGCGCGCGGAGGCGGAGGCCGCACGAGCGGAGGCGGAATCACAGAAAACGGCCCGGCTGGCGGCGCGCCTGCGGGAACTGGGAATCGATCCGGACACGGTTTGAATAGAAGCAGACACGCACTTTTTTAATCCGCACCGGCCGCCATCAGGGAATAACGGAGAGAGCGGCGACACACCAATCACCCCTCAGGCACGCAATTCCGCCGTGTGGGGAGGAGGAGGTTTCCGCAATCTACGACAATTGTCGTTGACATCCACGATCCTTGCCGTACAAGATGAAGGCATGAGTGGAAAATGTGAATTGCCGAAGCCGACGGAGGCGGAGCTTGAGTTGTTGCGGGTGTTGTGGCGGCGGGGGCCGAGCACGGTGCGGGAGGTGCATGAGGCGATCGGGGACGAGAAGGAGACCGGGTACACGACGACGCTGAAGATTTTGCAGAAGATGGCGGAGAAGGGGCTGGTACGGCGGGATGAATCGCAGCGTTCGCATGTGTATGCGGCGGCGATGAAGGCGGAGCAGACGCAGCGGCAACTGGTGCGCGACTTGTTGCACCGGGCATTTGGCGGGTCGGCGGCGCCGTTGGTGGTGCAGGCGCTGTCGGAGCAGAAGGCGTCGCCGGACGAACTGGCGGAGATCCGGCGGTTGCTGGACGAGATGGAGAACCCGAAGCCCCGCCGCTGAACCACTTCGCGCCGCCAATAAACCGGCCGCTGGCCCGTCACCCGATTTCACCCGCATTCACGCCATGGACGATCACTCCGCGCTCATCGAAGCCCTCGGCTGGACGCTGCTGCATTTCCTCTGGCAGGGCGCTGTCGTGGGCGTTTTTCTCTGGCTGCTTCTGCTCGCCGGGAAGCGGCTCACGCCGCCGGTGCGCTACACCGCCGCCGCTCTCGCCCTGACGGCCATGGTGATCTGGCCGGCGGTGACATTTCTCCGCCAGGACCGCGCGGCGCCGGCGCTGCCCATGCCGGCGGAGGTTCAAGCGGTGATGGCGCCGCCGTCGCTCACGGCGCCTCTTCCCGCGGTATCCATTGCCGCTTCGGCTGCGCCTGTGGCAGACACGCCGGGTCCGGTGGAGGCGAGCGTGCCGCCGCCGGTGGAGACCTTGAAATCCGCGTCACCGCCGCCCGCCCCTGACCTGCGCGATCGGCTGCGGGCGGTATTGCCCTGGCTGGTGGGCGCCTGGGCGCTCGGCGTGTTTCTGTTTTCCCTGCGTTTCTTTGTCGGCTGGAGGATGGTGGAGCGCACACGCCGATCGGGCGCTCCGCCGGAGGACGAAGCGTGGATGGCCCGGCTCGAAAGCCTGAAGGCGCGGATGAAGATCTCGCGCCCGGTGACGATTCTCGTTTCGGCCACGTCGGCGGTGCCGATGGTCATCGGCTGGCTGAAACCGGTCGTGCTCGTGCCGGCCGGGATGTGCCTGGGCCTGAGCGCGCGGCAACTGGAGGCGATCCTCGCCCACGAACTGGCGCACATCCGCAGGCACGATTACCTCGTCAATCTGCTCCAGGCCGCGGTGGAGGCGGTCTTCTTTTACCACCCCGCGGTCTGGTGGGTCTCGGCCCAGATGCGGCGAGAACGCGAACACTGCTGCGACGACATCGCCTCATCGATCACGGGCAGCTCCCTCGAATATGCCCGCGCCCTGACCGCGCTCGAGGAAATCCGTGGCATGGCGGCCGCACCCGCCGGGGCGGTGTCAGCGACGGGAGGATCGTTGCTGGGTCGCGTGCGCCGGTTGCTCGGTGTCCCGCAGCGCGAGCCGGGCACGGCGGCGCCGTGGATCTTCGGCCTGGCGGGAATGCTGGTCGCTGTCCTGGCTTTGAGCGGCATGCGCGCGGCCCGCGGCAGCCAGGCAGACGCCACGGACACGCGAGCGAAAGAAACGGCCGAGCCCCGTGCCGAGGACGTCGATCAAAGCGCGGCCGGCGCAGAGAACGCCGCGGATGCCGCGCCGGACATCCCTGGCGAGCGCGGCCTCGCGCCCGTCACCGATGGCGTCTTCATGGCCCAGGTGCTCTACGTGCCCGGTCACGAGCCGGTCGTCATTCTGACAAAGCGTGCTTTCACCGTCTCCGCCGATTCCACCACACATTCGGGATCCATCACGCTGCCGGTGAACACATCGGCGAAGACCGAGACCATCGCCTACACATGGCCGGAAGCCACGCCCGGCGTCATCGATCTGAAGGTGGGCGCTTATCCCGTCTCCCGTTTCGATCTCAGCCGCGGCCGCGTGTTCTTCGTCCACTTCGAAACGCTGGAGTTCTCCGCTGATGTCTTCCAGGTGCCGGCGGAGGTCAAAGTGCCCGTGATTTCCTCGCCGGAGACACTCACCCAGGCCGCGGAGAGCGTCACGGAGTGGTATGCGCAAGCCGATGACCGTGCCCTCTGGGAGTGCAGCCGGGTGATCGTGCCGGAGAGTGAAGTCAAAGTTGGACAGCCCCTGGATGCGGCGGCGGAAACGATCGTGTGGGGAGAGCCGAATGACGTCGGCTTGCGGCTCGGGCTGGGCGGCCTGGAGCCCGGCGCCGCCGTGCCTGTCGGCCAGCAGTTGCCCATCAAGCAGTACATCCGCAACGATGGCGCCGAG
>CAZYHO010000647.1:0-2790 GCA_964647495.1 uncultured Akkermansia sp.
GGCCGGGCCGTTGGCCCTGGGGGGCGGAGAAACATTCCGCACGACGCGACGCGTTGCCGCCTGAATTCTCCGTCTTCACCCAGAGCCCGGAGTGCCCGGACCCGCCGCAAACAAACCCCTTGCGCGGGCACGGGCCGCCCCTTTCAGTTTGACGCGCAGACATTCGACCCAACCGCCGAATCCACATGAGCAAGAAGTACCGCATTTTCATCGTCGACGACCACCCGATCATGCGTCAGGGCCTCGGCCAGCTCATCAACAATGAGCCGGATCTGGAACTCGTTGGCGAGGCCTCCGACGCGCGCAGCGGCCTCACCGGCGTCATGGAAAGCAAGCCGCACCTTGTGGTCATCGACATTTCGCTGCCCGGAAAGAACGGCCTCGAACTCATCAAGGACATCAAGGCGAGCACGGAAGGCGTCCTCATGCTCGTGCACTCGATGCACGACGAGTCGCTCTACGTCGAACGCGTGCTGCGCGCCGGCGCGCACGGCTACATCATGAAGCACGAGGGCGGCAAAAAAGTTCTCGACGCCATCCGCAAGGTGCTCCGCGGCGAGATCTACGTCAGCCCGGAGATGTCCGGAAAAATCCTCGAGATCTTCTCGGGCCGCCGCCCGTCCAGCACCGACCCCGTCGAGGCGCTCAGCGACCGCCAATTCGAGATCTTCCAGATGATCGGCCAGGGAAAAGGAACACGCTCGATCGCCGAGGGCCTCAACGTTTCGGTAAAGACCATCGACGCCCACCGCGCCCACATCAAAGAAAAGCTCGGCCTCAAGAGCGGCAACGAACTCGTCCGCTTCGCCGTCCGCTGGGTGGAAAACCAGAACCTGAGCTGAGCCGGCATGGCCGATCTCGCGGATCGCGTCGTTGCCGCCTGGCGCCTGGCCGCCGCTGACCTGGGGGTTTCTTTCACCGCGCCCTGGCACGTACTGACCCTCGACCACCGTCGCGTCAGCTACCTCGGCCTCATCCGCGGATTCGGCGGCGCCACCGGAACCGTCCTCCGCCTCATCCACCTCGGCGAACTGAGCATCTACGAGGAAATCGACCGCGAATTCCACGTCGCCAAACTCGGCGAACGCCACGCCGTCTACGATCCGCTCGTCTTCCGCGGCACCCTCATCGAATGGGGATACACCGGCCCTTCCGCCCAGCGCCCACCCTGGGTGCCGCCGCCACCAATCGAAACCGACCCTTGACTCTGCCCGATGATGAAGACAGTCCGCTTCCAGGATCCCCTGGCGCCAGACGCGGTTACTTCCGGCTCACGGCGTGTAGCCGGGGGGCCGCCCTCTCCGTTGGCACAGTTGCCGGCCTTCGGTTCCGCGGATCAGTCCGGGTGGATCGACACACCCCCCTTCCTGGGCAATGATGGCCGGGGAGTGCCGCTGGTGTGGCGCTCCGTGCCGGGCACCGCCTACCGCCTCGAACGGTCCACTGACCTGAAGACATGGACCCCGGCCGGGGTCTCGCCGGATTACCCCGCCATCGGCGACACAACAACGGCCACTTATTACCCTCCTTCCCCCATCCCCCAGCACCTCTGGCTGCGCGTGCGCACTCTCCAGATCCCGTGACAGATCCCGTGACGGAGTTCACCTCATGTTATTTCATTCCACTCATCGTCTGTGCCTGCTGTCGCTGGCGGTTCTCAGTCTTCCGAGTCCGGTGACCGAAGCGGCGATATTCGCGACACGGCCCGAGAATCCAGTGATCGTGGATCAGAATTCCACCACTCTGGGGCCTACTGAAGTATTACAATTTCCCGGCTCCGAAGGACCAATCGTATCAATATACGACAGTTCATTTCAGTTCTTCTATATCGAAGATCCCAACACATCCCTTTTGGTCCGTTCGAAGGCGAGTCCGGTGGATTATCCCGAGTTCCGTGGGTATGCGGCGGCGCTGGCTCCCGGCGCGGTGATCGGGTCGTCCAACTGGCTGGTGGACGAACCGCATGTGGACGCCTGGGGGGAGGCGCGCTGGGGCATGCATGACAACACTGCGGATGAAATCCATCCGGAGAGGGATTACTTCACCCGCGACAACCCGTTTCGGGGCGAGCTGGGTTTACAGGATTTGCTGGTGTTCCAAAATCCCGGACAACAAGGCGGACGCTATTTCGCCGGTGTCGGCTGGCGCCGCGGCGACGATTTTCACTACGGCTGGATCGAGTTCCTGGGCGTCAGCGGCATACAAATGAACGTGGTCGCCTGGGCCTGGGAGAGCGAGCCGAACACGCCGATCCTTGCCGGAGCCATTCCGGAACCATCGGCCGTGTGGCTGGCCGGCGCGGGCGCCCTTCTCTTTTTGCGCCGCCGGTGGAGCAAGTAGGGACGCAGGAGGAGAAGCCCCGTTGTGAGTTCAGAACTCAGACATCAAAGCGAAGCTCCGGGGTGGGACGCGAGCCTCCGGGCGCGTCAGCGGTTGCCTCACCAAGAATGCGGCCCAGTCGCCGATTCTCCCCAGGCGTGCGAGCAGGACAGGGCGTTTTCGTTCGTGACAGTTGAGTCGTTGATAATGAATGGATAGAAAAAATGACTCGATAGGGAAGAGGTCTTGGGCAGGGTGAGGGTGGGATGACGCGACTGACCAGTAGCAAGCTTTAAAAGGTGGCGTTTTCCTGCGGAGCGCCGCAACCAGGAGCGCTGCAGTCCTCTGCGGCCTCGTGCGTATCGGACTGGCGGCAAGGCTCTTGTGCCACGGCTGAAGAGTTGGGACACTGTGTTGTTGATCGGCTCCGCGGCCGGGCCGACGAGCCGCAGGCGCCTGCGGCGCTTTGAC
>CAZYHO010000648.1:0-2774 GCA_964647495.1 uncultured Akkermansia sp.
TGCTGTTGGAACGAATCGACGTGCAGCCTGAGAAGCGGCAGGCATATCGGATGGCGAACGGCCAGCAGGTCTATCGCGATGTCGGCTACGCCATTATTCGTGTCGGGCTGCGCGAAACGACGGACGAGGTTGTCTTTGCCGAAACAGGCGATTTCGTGTTGCTGGGCGCGCGGGCCATGGAAGGCCTTATGCTTTGGGTTGATTCCAAGAACAAAAAACTGATCGAAATCGAAGCGTCTCCGGTTGCCAAAGTCATCGTGCCGGGAAACACCCTTCCGGACAAGGATCGACCGTTCGCCACCGGACTGGTCATCCAGGGTGTTGGCGGTCCACCGCCGATTGCGGAGAAAAGCCCGCGCCAACGGATGCGGCCAGCACAAAAACGCGGCTGACGATCATGCCGGGCAGCACCCCCGGCTTCCACGATACCTGGGCTGCAAGGTCAATGTGCTGTCAGAACATCTCTGGATGCGTGAACGGATTCGGCGGGGGATCGACAAGACAAGACACTGTGGCCCGGCGATCCGCATTCGACAAACGCGCCGCACTGGTGGAACATCGCCGCCGTCCAATCCCGTTCCGGTCACGCCCCATGGTTTCCCCAACGATCCTTCGCCATCTCCACAGCACCCGTGAGCACGGGGCCAGCGACTTGTTTTTGGAGGAGGGCGGGCCGCCGCGGGTCAAGCTGCACGGCACCATGCAGGAGTTCCAGGAGCCGGCCATCACCCGCGACGAACTGGCCGGTTTTTGGCGCGCGTGCGGCGCCGACCCGGACAACGAGAAAGACCACGACGCCAGTTATGCACTCGGGGACGGCGCGCGCTTCCGCGTCTCGCTTTTCCGCCACAGCGGCCGGCTCGGCGCCGCCCTGCGCGTGATCAAAACCCAGGTTCCCACGATGGACACGCTCGGCTTGCCCGAACATGTCCTCATCCCGTGGCTCCAGCGCCGCTCCGGTCTCATCCTCGTCACCGGCGCCACCGGATCAGGGAAATCCACCACGCTTGCCTCCTGCCTCGAGTGGATCAATTCCCACTACCAGAAACACATCGTCACGCTGGAAGATCCGGTCGAATACCAATTCACCAGCCGCCACTCACTCTTCACCCAGCGCGAAATCGGCACGGACACCGATTCATTCCCGCGCGCACTCCGGGCCTCGCTGCGCCAGGCCCCCGACGTCATCCTGCTCGGAGAAATCCGTGACGCCGAGACCGCCTTCATTGCGCTCCAGGCTTGCGAAACCGGCCACCTCGTCCTCAGCACACTCCACAGCACGGACTGCGTGGACACGCTCGAGCGCCTCAACACGATGTTCCCCGACCGCGAGCGATCCAGCGGCCTGCTTCTGCTCTCGATGCAGTTGGTGGGCATCCTCAGCCAGATCCTCCTGCCCAAGGCCGGTGACCAGGGTGGAATGACCGTGCTCTGCGAGTACATCGAGAATTCCGGCGCCACCCGGCCGTGGATCCGCGACGAAAAACTCCCCGATATCCGCGACCACCTCAACCGCAGCCAGACCGCCGAAACCCAGTCGTTCCTGCGTGCCCTGCTCGCCGCGCTCAACAGCGGGCTCATCACCGAGCAAACCGCCATGGCCGCCGCCCCCAATCCCGGCGACCTCCAGCGCGCCCTCCGAGGCCTCCTCTGATCTATCCACCCCTGCACCCCATATGTCCGATATCGTCGATCTCCTCACGGCCACCCGCAACGCCGGTGGCTCTGATCTCCACCTCGCCGTTGGCGCCCCGCCGGCCGCACGCGTCGATGGCGTGCTCAAACCGCTCGCCGAAGTGGATCTGGCCCCGGAGGACACCAAAGCTCTCATTTACGGGACGTTGACGGACGCCCAGCGCGCCCGCTTCGAACAGCAGTGGGACATCGATTTCGCCGTCCAGGTCGCCGATGTCGGACGCTTCCGCGGCAACGCCCATCTGTGCCGCGGCGCGATCGAGGCCGCCTTCCGGTTCATCCCGCAGGAAGTGCCAGGGCTGCTCAGCCTGGGCCACGGCGAGGCGGTCCTCGATCTGGCGGATTCACGCTCCGGCCTGCTCCTCGTGACCGGCCCCACCGGCATGGGCAAAACGACCACCCTCGCCGCCATGGCCGAGCGCATCCTCTCCAACCGGTCCTGCGTGCTCGTCTCCATCGAGGATCCCATCGAATACGTCTTCACCCACCGCTACGGCATCGCCAAGCAGCGCCAGGTCGGTGAAGATGCCAAATCGTTCGCCTCCGCCCTGCGCGCCGCCCTGCGCCAGGATCCCGATGTCATCCTCGTCAGCGAAATGCGCGACCCCGAAACAGTCGCCACAGCCCTCACGGCCGCCGAAACCGGCCACCTCGTCATCTCCACACTCCACGCGGTCGACGCCACCAAGGCCATCGACCGCCTCGTCGACGCCTTCCCCGGTGACCAGCAGGACCAGATCCGCTCGCAGGTCGCCGGCGTACTCGTCGGCATCGTCGCCCAACGATTGCTCTCGCGCAGCGACGCCCCCGGCCGCGTCCTCGCCAGCGAAGTCATGAAGGCCAATTCGGCCGTCCGCGCCGTCATCCGCGAAGGCCGCGCCGAGCAACTCCCCGGCCTCATCCAGATCGGCGCCTCCGAAGGCATGCACACCATGGACGACTCGCTCTCCCACCTCCTCTGCAGCGGTTACATCTCGTTCGACGACGCCCTCCACAACGCCCGAGACCCGGCCTACGTCACCGCCCGCTACCGCGAACACGCCGCCCAGGTCAAAGCCAGGAAGTAGGAACCGCATGGC
>CAZYHO010000649.1:0-2763 GCA_964647495.1 uncultured Akkermansia sp.
TGCCGCCCGGATGCGCTTCCCCCGCCACCCCGCCCATCGTCCCGCTCCTCGAAACCTGGATCAAACAACTGAAGAAGTAAGTCCCGCCGGGAAGGCGGAACCGTCGGCCGGGGCAACACACTGTGCTGAACGATATTTCCCACACGGATACTCAGCCGATCGGACCATAACGGGGTCTGTCCCCAATTCCTGTTCCAAGATTTCTGATCTTCGACGCGCATGAGCGCCGAAAACCGCCGTTCTTGTGGCATCCCTCCACAATGCCGAGTTTTGGCTTGAGGGCTTTTGAACCGTAGCTTTTAGATTAGAGAATCCTTCACATGCTCATCTCGCTCAACTGGCTCTCGGACCATCTCGACCTCGGCGGGTTGAGTGTGGAGGAACTGTCGCGGCTGCTCACTTTCGCCGGCGTGGAGGTGGAGGGCATCGAGCGGAAGGGGGTGGCGTCCGACCTCGTGGTGGTGGCGCAGATCCTTGAGTTCGGGCAGCATCCGGATGCGGACAAATTGAGCGTCTGCCGCGTGGACGGCGGCCAGGGCGAGCCGCTGCAGATCGTGTGTGGCGCGAAAAATTTCCGCGCCGGGGACAAAGTGCCACTGGCGCTGGAGGGGGCGGTGCTGCCCGGCGATTTCCGGATCAAGAAGGGAAAACTGCGCGGGGTGGAGAGCCAGGGAATGATGTGTTCCGGGAAAGAACTCGGTCTCGGCGAGGATCACGAGGGCCTGCTCATCCTGCCGGCAGACGCGCCGGTCGGCCAACCGCTCGGCGAATACCTCGGCAGCGACACGCTCGTCGAGATCGAAGTGACGCCGAACCGGCCGGATCTGCTGTCGCATTTCGGGCTGGCGCGGGAACTCGAAGCGCTCATGGCGTGCGCGGGTTCGGGCGGC
Organism: uncultured Akkermansia sp.; assembly: GCA_964647495.1. GTDB lineage: Bacteria > Verrucomicrobiota > Verrucomicrobiia > Verrucomicrobiales > V1-33 > CAJBME01. Next base: position 891 of record CAZYHO010000649.1, read on the forward strand.
GCGCCGGCGCCGACGCGCGCTGCGGGGCCGCCGGTCACGTCGCGCGCCGCGGCGGATCATCAGGCGGGTGCTCCGGCGGGTCCGGACGGCAGCGCGGCGGTTGCCATCGATCTGCGCTCTCCGGCCTGCCCGTACTACACGGCGCGCGTCATTCGCGGGGTGAAGGTCGGGCCGAGCCCGGCGTGGTTGAAGGCGAAGCTTGAGTCGATCGGCTTGCGGCCGATCAACGTGGTGGTGGACATCACGAACTACGTGCTGCACGACCTCGGGCAGCCGCTGCATGCGTTCGATCTGGCGAAGCTCCAGGGCGGCCTGGTCGTGCGCGCGGCGGCCGAGGGCGAACGATTCGCGGCGCTGGACGAAAAGACCTACGCCCTGGCGGCGGACGACCTCGTGATCGCGGATCAGCGTGGCCCGGTGGCGCTCGCCGGCGTGATGGGCGGCGCCGAATCCGGCGTGACCGAGGCGACCACCGACGTGCTGCTGGAAAGCGCGTACTTTGTCCCGGCCACCGTGCGCCGCACCAGCCGGCGGCTCGGGCTCACGAGCGATTCGAGCTACCGGTTTGAACGCGGCGTGGATCCGTCCATGGTCGAAGCGGCCAGCGAGCGCGCAGCCTCCCTGATTGTCGAACTGGCGGGCGGCTCGGTGGACGGCGCCCCGGCAGCGGTGGCGGGCGGCCCGCCGGTCCTGACCGGGCAGGTTTCGCTGAGCGGCGGCCACGCGCGCCGGCTGCTCGGGACACCGATCGCGGACGATGAAATCACGCGCATCCTGAGCGGGCTCGGGCTTTCCGGGCGCGGCAGCGAGGAAACCGCCGACGGACGCCGCACCACCTGGACCGTGCCGTCGCACCGGCAGGACTTGCAGCGCGCGGTCGATTTGATCGAGGAAGTGGCGCGCGTCGCGGGCCTCGACGGCGTGCCATCGCGCACGGTGGCACGGTTTGCGGCGCCGGGCGGAGACGATGCGAGCTACGATTTCCTGTGGTCGCTGAAGAACCGGCTGGTGTCGCTCGGGTTTTGCGAAGCCCAGACGATCAAACTGGTCTCGACCGCCCAACTGGCCGACAGCCTGGGCTTCGACCGCCGGCGCAGCGAGCCGCTGGCGCTGAAGAACCCGCTGAGCGAGGACCACACGCACGCGCGTCCGAGCCTGGCGCCCGGCCTGCTCGCGGTCGCCGCCCACAACGCGCGCCAGGGGGCGGCGGCGCTCCGGTTTTTCGAGGCCGGCACTGTCTTCGCGGCCTCACCCAACCCCAAGGCCGGATCCGCCGAAGCCCAGGCGCTGGCCGTCCTCCTCTGCGGCCCGCATGTGCCGTCCTCATGGCTGAAAAAAGCGCCCTTCGACGCGGACCTCTCCGACCTGCGCGGCGTGCTCGATCAGCTCACCGGACGCGACGATGTGCGCCTGAAGAAAATCGAGCATCCGCTCCTCGTGCTCGGCGCCGAGGTCATACTCGGTGGCAAGGTGGTCGGCCTCGCCGGCCAGATCCGGCCCGCGCGCGCCCGCGAGATCGATGCTCCCGCGCCGGTGTACGTCGCCGAACTGAACCTCACCGCCCTGGAAAAGATCCTGGCGGCCCCCCGCCGCTACGCGGAAATCCCGCGCTTCCCGGCCAGCACGCGCGATGTCGCCCTGGAGGTAGCCTCCGATTTCGAACACGGCCGGATCGAGGACTTTTTCGCGAAGCGCATCAAGGAGCCGCTGCTCGTCGATGTCGCGCTCTTCGATGTGTTCTCCGATCCCGAGGGCGTCAAATTGCCCGCGGACCGCAAATCACTCGCCTATTCGCTGACGTACCGCGACCCGGCGCGCACACTCGAGTCCAAAGAAGTCGACGCCGCGCACGGCCGCATCGTCGAGGCATTGA
>CAZYHO010000650.1:0-2751 GCA_964647495.1 uncultured Akkermansia sp.
CCAGGTATCCGTACCCGGCCAGAGACTGCAGCGCCTGTTGGGAGAGGGGGCCTGCGGCCGGGTTTATGAGACGGTGCGCGAAGGCGGGAGGGTGTGCGCCGTGAAGGCGCTCGATCCCGATGCGATCAACTATGCGTATGTGGCATACTGTTTCGGGAAGTTGCGCGATTTGCCACCTCATCCTTGCCTGGCGCCGGTGCTGACGCTGTACACGGATGAACCGAATTCCAGCGTCCACTATGTCATGCCGATGTATGCGGAGGCGGATCCGGCGGGGCGCGGCCTGATCGTCCGTTCGCTGGAGGCCTGCTGCGGCCGCGTGCCACCGGAGACGGCCTGGCAGTGGATATCGGAAATGGCGGAGGGGCTGGCGTTTCTCCACCTGCACGCCGTTGTCCACTGCAACTTCAAAACGAGCAATGTCTTTATCGACACCGAGGGAGGGAGCCAGCGTGCCGTCGTGGCCGACCCGGGGCAGGGATGGATCGGCGGAGTGGAAGCGCTCCCGCTGACCGACCATGTGCTTTACGCGCCACCGGAGCAATTGCGGCGGCCCACTGAAATCCGGTTCGGCGTGGGCGAACGCTGGGATGTGTATGCGTTCGGGGTGACCGCTTACCGGCTCCTCACCGGGCGGTTCCCGAGAGGGCAGGCATGGACCGAAGCGGGGGGCGCCATCGATTTGCCGGACCCCGTGGACTTCGCCGCCGTCGTGGAGCAGGAAACCTGTATCAAGTGGCCGGAGGCGACGGCGGATGAAATCGAGTCCGCGCGGCGCGCCGTCGTGGACAAATGCCTGCGCCTCGCACCGGCCGAGCGCTGGGTCGACATGCGCGAAGTGCGCGACGCGCTCGCCGCCGTGGATCAACAACTGGCGGCACAGGCGGCACAGGCGGCACAGGCCGCCTGGGAGGCCGAGCGCGATGCGTGGCGCGCCGCGGTGGCGGAGGCAGGCGCGCCCGGGTCCGGAGCCGCGGCGGCCGGCCGGCGGAGCGCGCGTTCCGCGGCGCGGCCGGCCGGCTGGCTGGGCCGGGCGGCGGCCGGCGCCGCGGCGGTTGCCGCATTTCTCGGAGTCACTCTGATTTTCGAGCACATCGCGCTGCGAGGCGCGCGCGGGCTGGCGGCGACACAGGCGGCCGACCTGGAACGCCTGGCCGCCGAGCGCGCCGAGGGATATCGATCGCGCGATCTGGCGCTGGACGAGGCGCGCCAGACGCTGGACGCCGCGGTGAGCGCGGCGCGGCAGGTCGCAGCGAATCTCGAGGGTAGCCAGGAGGCCGCGGAGTGGTTCTTCGGAAGTTTCCTCGAGGCGGCGGCGCAATTGCCGGCGGAAGGCGAACGCACGCGCCTGCTGCTCTCCGGCTACAACCACTTTTCCACGTTCATCGCCGAAAACAGCCACCGCCCGGAGCTGGCCGTGAGCCTGCTGCGCGCCCGTTGCCATCTCGCCACGGTCAAACTGGCGCTCGGAGCGCCCAAGGAAGCGGCGGACAAGTTCGACGACGCGCGCGCCCACATCACCGCGTTCTTGTCCGCGCAGCCGGACCACGCCGACGCCCCGGCACTGCGGCTTCGCGCCGCCGACTGCCTGCTGCAAGCCGGCCGGCTGCGGCTGGAGGCCGGCCAGACCGATCCCGCGATCTTCTCTTCGCTGGCGGCCGCGCTCACCGACGTGGCGGCGGCGTGCGAGGCCGCCGGTGATCCGCCTGATTTGCTCCGGCGCGTGGCCGAGGGCGAAATGGTGCTGGCTCAAGCGGAATTGGCGCGCGTCTCGGCCGACCTGCCGGGCGCGACCGCCCGCGCCCAGCATGCCGCCGACATCACGCACCGACTGCTGGGCGATCCGCGCTTTTCGCAGCCGGGTGACAAGGTGCGCCTGGGCCGCGTCCTCCTGCTCCGCGGCCGCCTGGAACGGCGCACCGGAGACATCGAGCTGGCGCTTTCGACCCAGGTCGAAACCGCGCAGACGCTCCTGGAATGCGGCGACCAGCCCGAGGCGCTCGATCTGCTGGCCCAATGTTACGGCGAAACCGGATCCATGCTGCACGCCAACGGCGAGGCGCGCGACGCCGCGCGCGCTCATGGCGAGGCCGTCAAAATCCTGAGCGATCTCGTCAAGACGGATCCCGCGCGCCCGGACTTCCGCCTCGCCCTCGCCGCCCGCTATGGCGACCTCGGCCAGATCCTCCGCGAAAACGGCCAGGCCTCGCGCGCGCTCGACTACCAGCAGGGCGCGGTCGACCTGCTCCAGGCGTTGCTCGCCCGCGATGCGGGCAACGTGGCGCTCGCCACCACCCTCGCCCGGTTGCGCGCGGATCTCTCCGAACTGCTCTCCGGGCTCGATAAAAAAACCGAGGCGCTCGAACAGGCCCGCGAGGCGCTTGTTCTGCTCGACCGCCTCGACCTGCGCGCTCCTCCGGTGACCACGGTCGATCTTTCGTACCGCGTGGCGGTGGCCCGCAGTTACGGCGTGGTCGGCGAAGTGGCCGAAGAGGCGAAACAACTCGCGCAGGCCAGAACCTGCTTCGAAAAAGCGATCGTCCACTTCGAATCGGCCGCCGCGGCCAGCCCGAAAGACGGCGCGATCGACCGCGGCCTGACCGAGTACCGGATGCGCCTGGCCCGGCTCCCCGATCATTAGCAAATGGAGAGGAAGGCGAACAAAAGGTGAAAAGGGACACGGATACTTTTCATCCTGCGGGTTCAATTCTGAGGGTGTTGTTTTGTCGCGGAACATGTAAGCGGATGGTG
>CAZYHO010000651.1:0-2745 GCA_964647495.1 uncultured Akkermansia sp.
GGCGCTGTCGAAGGCGGGCGATGGCGGCGTCGCGGCCGACGATTTCGAGGGCCGGCATCAGGTCCGCGCCCTGGGTGGCGCCGGTCAGGGCGACGCGCAGCGGGAGGAGCAGGGCTCCCGGTTTGACGCCGAGCGCGGCGGCGGTCTGGTGGACGACGTGCTGGAGGGCGTCGGCGGTCCAGGGTGCGGAGTGGGCGTCGAGGGCGTCGACGGCGGCGGCGAGGTGGTCGAGGGCGGCGGGTTTGGCGAGCACTTTGGCGCGGGCGCTGTCATCGAGGGGCGCGTGATCGTCGAAGATCATGGTGAGGTGCGCGTCGAGTTCGTCGAGGGTCTTGACTTTCGGTTGAAGGATGGGCAGGGCGGCGGCGAGGCGTGGCGGGGAAAGCTCAAGCCATTGCGGATGATGGCGGGAGAAGTGGTCGCGGGCGAGGGCGGCGAATTCCGCGGGCGGGGTTTCGGCGAGATACTGAGCATTGAGCCACAGGCACTTGTCGATATCGAATTTCGCCGGCGAGCGGTTGAGGTGATCCCGGTCGAAGAGCGGGATGACATCCTCGATGGGGATTTTGGTGCGATCGTCCTTGGGGGACCAGCCGAGGAGGCAGAGGAAGTTGCGGAGGGCGGCGGGGAGGAATCCGCGCTCCTGATACCAACCGACGGCGGATCCCTGGTCGCGCTTGCTCATCTTGGAGCCGTCCATGTTGAGGATAAGCGGCATGTGGGCGAAGACGGGGAGGGGTGCGCCGAGGGCGTGGAAAATTTCGATGTGCTTCGGGGTGTTCATCACGTGGTCTTCGCCGCGGATGACGTGGGTGATGCCCATTTCGATGTCGTCGACGACGTTGACGAAGTGGAAGATGAAGCTGCCGTCGGAGCGGCGGAGAGCGGTGTCGTTTTCCTGAGCGCGGTCGATGCTGAGGGGGCCGAGGATCTGGTCGTGAAACGAGATGCGCTGTTTGGGTGAGCGGAGGCGGATGGCGCCGCCGTCGTCATAGGCCAGGCCGCGGGAGAGCAGGGATTCGATGTGGCGGGCGTAGATGGGCTGGCGCTGGCTTTGGAGGTATGGTCCGGCGGGGCCGCCGATGTCCGGGCCTTCGTCCCAATGGATGCCGAGCCAGCGGAGGCCGTCGTAGATGGCGGCGAGGGCGTCCGTGGTGTTGCGTGCGGCGTCGGTGTCCTCGATACGGAGGATGAAGGTGCCGTTGTTTCGTTTTGCGAAGAGCCAGTTGAAGAGCGCGCTTCGGGCGCCTCCGACGTGGAGGTAACCGGTGGGCGACGGGGCGAAGCGGACGCGGACGGGCGAATTCATGGGTTATGGTTGGAGGCGTGCTTCGACGAGCGGTTTGACGAGCGGCTGGACCAGGCCGGCGAGCGTCAGGGCGCCGGCGTCGGTGAGCAGGGTGTCATCGACGAAGAAGGCCGGGTGGGCGGGCAGCTTGCGGGTGGGATCGGTGAACGGGACGTCGAGCGAGGCGCAGAGTTTTTCGGCCGCGGTGTAGTAGCGGGAGAGCTGGAGTTCGATCCAGCCCGGGTCGATCCGGACGACGCCGGCGTCCTGTTTGGCCGGCTCGCGCACGAACCATCGGTGGACGAGGCGTTCGGCGCCGCCATCCATCAGGGCGCGGTGGAGGGTGGGTTCTCCGACGACGGCGAGTGAGGCGCCGTGCTGCCCGCAGAGGGAAGCCAGGGCGCGGATGCCGTCGAGGTACTCGGGCATCGGGTCGCGGCCGTCCGGGCGATCGATCTCGTAGGCGAGCGGAAGCTGGGCGAGGATGTGGCGCTGCCGGGCGAGGCGTTGGGCGTAGGCGTTGCGTTCGCCGAGCGGGCCGAGCTTCGCCATGACAGCGCGGCGTTGGCGGCGAATGACGATGCGGCGGCAGATCTGGGATGTGTTGACGAGGAAATTCTTGAGGGCGCCGCGCCGGGAGGAATCGTCATCGAGGGTGGCCAGTTTTCCGGCGTTGTAGACGTAGGATCCGTCATGGGACATCACATCCTCGAACCCGAACATCGCGATCATGATGTCCGGCTTGACCTCGGCCAGATTCTGTTCGGCCCACTTGGCGGCCCGCAGGATGCTGGTGTGCTCGCGAGCGAGGGTATCGACGCGCACACGGGCCTGTGGAAAACCGTCCTGAAGCGCGGCGCCCAACTGCCCCCACCACGAATCTTCGGAGTTCTGGAGCAGGGCCAGCGATGCCGCGCCGCCGAGAACCAGGATCTTCACCTCGCGACCGTCCCGGGGCGTCGCGGCGGGCGACCACGAGCGCAGCGACCGCTCGTCCACGGTAAAGGCGACGCGTTCTTTCAAGCCGGGCAATTGGTTATCAAAGGCAAAGCGCTGGCTGGCGCGCTTGCCGACCGGCGCGAACAACCAGAGGACAGCCTCGATCAGAACCAGCAGCGCAACGGCCGCCGCAGCTCCCCACCAGATAATGCGACGAAGGAGTATCACAGCGGCGCACGATCCGAAGATGCCGGGCGACGCCAAGGAGTTTTTTGGCGGCGGGGGGTGCGGCCGTGTGGCGCGATATGGGGCAGAGATCGGAGATCGGAGGTCGGAGGGGGTGGGGTCAGGAGGGCAGGAACAACGGATGATGCGGCGCACTTCCCGCACTCCCCGAGTGGCGATCGGAGCGGATGACAAGGGTGGGTGTCCATCTTTTTACTCCTGGGAGGAACCGGTGGCGAAGAGGCAGAGGCGGAGGCTTTCGCAGAGCGGGCGCATTTCGTCCAGGCCGAGGA
>CAZYHO010000652.1:0-2734 GCA_964647495.1 uncultured Akkermansia sp.
CTGTCCCCAAGGTTTCTCTACTCGCCCGGCGCGAAACAATACAGCACGCCGTCATCCGCGCCGATGAGCACGCGGCCGCCGACCACCGCCGGGCTCGCCTTGACCGGCGCGCCGATCTCGTAGCTCCACTTTTCCTCGCCGGTGGCGAAATCGACCGCGTAGACCCGGCCGTCGTCCGAGCCGAAAATCACCATGGCGCCCGCCACTACCGGCGAACTGGCCACCTTGTCGCGCGCCCGGAACGACCACTTTTCCTCGCCGGTGGCGCGGTCGAGGCAATGCATCCGCTTGTCGTCTCCGCCGACGAACACAAGCTCGCTGGTGACAGCCGGCGAGGTGAAGTATGCGAAATCCCTGTCGTGAAACTGCCATTTCACGGTCCCCGTCGACAGGTCGTAGCACTCGACACGGTTCCCGGAGTGGCCGCAATATCCAAACCCGTCACGCACGGCCACGGAATTGGGCATGTAAATCTTGAGGTCCACCCGCCGGACCAGCGCGCCGTCTTTTTTCACGACATCCAGCGTGCCATTGCATCCGCCAAAGACGAGATGGCCGTTCCACACCGAAGCCGCCCCGTTGACCGGACCCCCGGCGTCGTATTCCCACAGCCGCGCCCCGGTGCCGGCGTGCAGCGCCACGCATGTGCCGGCAAATCCGGCGACAAAGACCGCCTGGGGCGCCTCCTGGCCGGGCGCCGAAAACGGCGTCAGCCCACCCTTGATCTCGCCCTGTGTATCGTGCGTCCAGACCACCTTGCCCGTGGCCGCCTCCAGCGCCCGCACGATCCCGTCCGTGCCTCCGAACACCACGCTGGTCCCCACCAGACAGGCGGACGCTTCGATCGGATCCTGCGACGGCTTTTTCTTCGCTTCGTCCATCAATACGTATCTCCACACCTCCTTGCCATCCGCGAGATTCACCGCCCGGAACACCCCCTCGCCGTCACCAAAATACACGCGCTCACCGTCGCTCACCGGAGTCGCCAGCACCGGCTTGCCCCCGCGCACCGTCCAGGCCAGCCGCAGCGGAGGCGTCACCGCCGATCCCGCAATCCCCTGAAGCGCCGAGTCCCCGCGAACCACCGGCCACGTGTCCGCGCCACCGGCCCAGCCGGCCACCGGCCATGCCAGCACCGGCAGGACAGCCGCCACCACACACCGCACCAAAAAAAATCGGGATGCCATCGTGCCCGCCCTTTACCCCCAGCCAGCCGCGCCGGCAACCCGAACGCCGATAGGGGGACAGACCCCATACGGCGCCCTTCCTCTTTTTCGAGCGGCTACTGTTTACGGGAGGAGCGCCGCCAACCGGCTGAAACTCGCCGGTCCGAATCCCATCGAGCGTTTGGCCTGGTAGTCGCGTTCGATCGGGTTGTCGATGCGTTGCAGGTGGAGGGTGGTCTCGAGGTCGTAGAGCCCTGCGAGCCATGGTCCCCAGGGGACCACGGGAACGGGGTAGTCGCTTCCGTGGAGGACGCGGCCGCGCAGATCGGTTTCGAGCAGTTCGGGCAGCGTGCCGAACCGGTTGAGGGTGGTCAGGGCGGAGTTGTCGGCGTACAGGTGCGGGTACTCGCGCATCAGGCGGAGGAGCTGTGAGGTGTAATGCGGCCGGAGCGGGGTGTTGCGGCCGGCGCCGTGAGCGGCGATGCAGGTGACGCCGCACTCGAGCGGACCGCGCAGAGGATCGGGGGACTCAAGGTGTCTGGCGAGCACCGGCAGGGTGGCCTCGCCACCGGTATGAGCCAGCAGGATCATGCCGCCCGACGCCATCGCCTCCCAAAACCCTCGGTAACGCGGCGCCGCGCAATCGACATTGTGGACATTCGGGAGCAGTTTCAGCACGCGCGCTCCCGCTTCCAGACAGCGGTCCAGCTCCGCCCGCGCGTCCCGCCGCGCCGGGTGGATCGAAACCGCCGGGATAAACTCCTCATGTTCCCGGGCCAGCCGCAGCACCCATCCGTTCGGCACGTAAAACATCGCGTGCCCGTCGATCCTCGATCCGTCGTCCCGGTACGTCTCGTCCTGCGCCAGCAATACCACGCGGTCCACCGACGACCCCTGCACCCACCGAAGCAACTGAGCGGCGTACGCCTCGTCCAGCCCGCCCCGCAACAGCGAGGCCGGCAGCCCGGCGCTCCGTACCAGCATCCGGCCGGTCAGCTTCCGCCACGGCGACCGCAAATCGATCCAGCACCCGGAACCCGACGATCCGTCCCCCACGCAATGCACATGCGTATCGATAATCCATTCCCGCACATCGGTTTCCCCTGAGTCGGCCATCCGCCCACACGTTCACCCAACCAGCCATCAGATCAAGCCCACCCGTTTTTTTTTCAGTTTCGAAATCGTGCCGCTTCCGTTACATTTACCTCACTAGAGCCACGAGGTCAGCATCCCCACGCTTCAAAGAAGGCTCGATCATCCAAAATCATTATGGCTTCTGCTAGAATTTCCGTACTATCTGAATTTTCCCCAATTATGAAATCCCCCACCCTTTTGGCGTTCATCGGTGTGTCGATGCTGGCTGGACCGGCATCGGGCACGATCCTGCTCAACGAGATCCACATCAACCCGCCGCCCGACCTCGACCTGAACTACGAGTACATCGAGTTGCGAAGCACCACCGGTGGCGTCGAGAAATGCACGGACTTGACCCTGCTCATCATCGAGAACAACGGCGGGCAGGTCGGCGAGGTCGAGGAAGCCCTGAATCTGAACGATTTCTCCACCGG
>CAZYHO010000653.1:0-2725 GCA_964647495.1 uncultured Akkermansia sp.
CGCCGCCGCCGATACCGGATGGCCGCAGTTCCGCGGGCCGATCGCCAACGGGCATTCAGAGGCACGCGATGTCCCGTTGAATTGGTCCGTCACCGGGAACATCGCCTGGTCGGTGGAAATCCCCGGGCGCGGCTGGTCGTCGCCTGTCCATCGCGACGGGAAGATCTACCTGACCACCGCCGTGGTCACCGACGGCGGCGTGGAGTCGGATGCGAAAGCCGACCGCTCGCTCCGCGCGTTATGCCTCGACCTGGCGACCGGGCGCTCGCTGTGGGATGTCGAGGTATTCAAGCAGGACGGGACGAAAGCGCCGGAGACGATCCATCACAAGAACGGCCATGCATCGCCCACGCCGATCATCGCCGAGGACGGGCGGCTTTACGTGCACTTCGGGCACCAGGGGACGGCCGCCCTCGCGCTTGCCGACGGAAAAAAACTCTGGGAGAACCGCTCGCTGACCTACGCGCCGCAGCACGGCAACGGAGGATCGCCGGTGCTCGTCGGCGGCCGCCTCATCTTCAACGCCGATGCCGAGAGCGGCCCGTTCATCGCCGCCCTCGACGCCGCGACCGGCGACATCGTCTGGCGACGCGAGCGGCCCGAAACCGCGCAGCGGCAAAAATTCGGATTTTCCACCGCCGGTGTTTTCGAAATCGACGACCAGCGCCAGGTCATCAGCGCGGGGCCGGGCGCGGTCGATTCCTTTGCCCCCGCCGACGGCCGCCACATCTGGCGCGTGACGTACGAAGGCTATTCCAACGTGCCCAATCCCATCATGGCGCACGGGCTCGTCTTCATCACCACCTCCTATGACACACCCGACATCTACGCCATCGACCCCAAGGGCGCTCAAGGCGACGTCACCGAATCGCACGTCCGCTGGACCAGCGGCACCAAGGCCCCCATGACCGTTTCACCGATCGTCGTCGGCGACGAAATCTACTGGGTGAGCGATCAGGGCGGTTTCGTCACCTGCGCCGACGCGGCATCGGGCACGGTCCACTGGTCCGAACGCATCGGCGCCCGCGCCGTCTCCGCCTCCCCGGTCTACGCATCCGGCCGCCTCTACATCCTCGACGAAGAAGGCCAGACACACGTCCTCAAGCCGGGCAAAACACTCGAAAAACTCGCCCTCAACGATCTCGACGACCGCGCTCTCGCCACACCGGCCCCGCTCGACGGCGGCCTGCTCATCCGCACCGAGAAAAAACTCTGGCGCGTCGGAAACTGAGGCCGTCCCGGTACAGGAGCGACACGCAGACGATGCGGCACGGGGAGATCGCAGGGAGATCGAGATGGGAGGCCCTCCATCTTCCGCGCCGCAATGAAAGAAAACCTTTCAATCTGCGGCTCTAATTGAAAGAAAGTGTGAATTTTCTTTCAATCTTCTCGACAAATGTTCCGAAACTTGCATTTTGGTGGAGCATTGAAACGAAATCGGTAATTCCTTTCGATCCCAGCCATGCAACGCGGCCCCACCGGCTACTTCACCCCCATCGCCACGGCAGGGGAAGTGGCCCGTGCCTTCATTCCTCACCCCCTGCCGCCCGATCCACCGCTGGAGATGGATGGGGAACTCGGCGCTCTCCTTGATTCCGCCTCCATCGCCATCGGCCGACTGGACGGCATCTCCCTCGTCCTGCCCGACCCCGAGCTTTTTCTCTACACCTACGTTCGGCAGGAGGCGGTGCTCTCTTCCCAGATCGAGGGCACCCAATCTTCACTTTCAGACCTCCTCCGCCACGAACTCGACGGCGCTCCGGCAGCCCTCCTGGATGACGTGACCGAGGTCTCCTGTTACGTGGACGCCATGCAGCACGGACTGACCCGCTTGCAGGGGGGAGAGCCGCTTTCCCTTCGGCTGCTCCGGGAGATCCATGCCCGCCTGCTCTCTCATGGCCGCGGCAGTTCCAAGCAACCCGGCGAATTCCGTCGGAGCCAGAACTGGATCGGCGGCACCCGCCCGGGAAACGCCCGTTTCGTTCCGCCTCCACCGGACGCCGTCATGGACTGCATGGGCGCTTTGGAAAAGTTCCTCCACAACGATCCCGTCCACACCCGCCCGCTCCTCAAGGCTGCCCTGGCCCATGTCCAGTTCGAGACCATCCATCCATTTCTCGATGGCAACGGCCGCCTGGGCCGCCTGCTCATCACCTTCCTCCTCTGCGCGGAGGGCGTGCTCCGCCAGCCGCTGCTCTACCTGTCACTTCACTTCAAGCGCCATCGTGACGAATACTACCACCTCCTCCAGACCGTCCGCGAAACCGGAGTCTGGGAAGACTGGCTGCGCTTCTTCTTCGAAGGTATCATCCTCACTTCCGAGGCCGCCGTTGCCACCGCCCGCAGGTTGCTCGATGTGTTCGCCCGCCACCGGAATCTCCTGGCCGGAGAATCCGCCACCGTCCTCCGCCTCCACGAACGCCTCCAACAACACCCCGTCATCTCCGCCTCCGCCGCCGCGGTGGCCCTGCGCGTCACCCACCCCACAGCCACCAAGGCGCTCCGCACCCTCGAACAACATGGCATCGTGCGCGAAATAACCGGAGGCGACTACCGCCGCCTCTTCGCCTACACCGAATATCTGGACATTCTGAACAGTGAATCATGAAGGGTGAAAAAACGGCCAGCTCCACCCAACACGCGCACCCCTCCCCCCGCACGTTCTTTGACCCTGAATTCGGGAATGGGATGGAACAGAAGGAAACAAAGGCAACAAAGGCTGAGT
>CAZYHO010000654.1:0-2723 GCA_964647495.1 uncultured Akkermansia sp.
GCGCCCTCGACCTCGACGCCAGAATCATCGGGATCAACAATCGCAATCTGAAAACATTCACCGTCGACCTCCACACAACCGAACGCCTCAGCGAGGATGTGCCCGACGACGTCCTCCTCGTCAGCGAAAGCGGCATCAAGTCGCCCGAAGACGCCCACCTCGTCCATTCCTGGGGCGCCAACGCCGTCCTCGTCGGCGAATCCCTCATGCGTGCGCCCGACGTCGATGCCGCCGTCCGCTCGATCATGCATCCCGATCCCGTCATCCCCTGATGACCCACCCGAGGGTGTCTGACCCCGATGGCGGCGGCAGCATTCCGGGAAAACGCGCACCCGCCCGAAGGCAGGCCCACCGAGGTGTTTTACGGAAATGATGCGCCATTTATTTGTTCTCGTGGAATTTTTCTCTTTGCAAAATTTGATCTATATGGCTATTGCGCTGCCTTGGATGGCCTTCGATCGACCGGTTGTCTCGAATGTGAATTTGGTCCTCGATGATCTTGAGATTTTCATACGTGAGGAGATGCTGGCGTCTTGCGGTGTGTATTGCCGCAGGCACGAGCGGTGTCGGGGGGGAGGCGGCGGTGACCGAACCGAGCGGCATATTCGGGTTTCGGCGGGTGACGCTGGCGGGAGCCGGAACGCGCAGTGGCGTGACGATGGTGGGACCGTCGTTTGTGGAGCGGGATGTGGCGGAGGTGGTGTTGCAGGCGGGGGCGCCGAAGCGATTTGAATTGGTGGCGGTGGGGGTGCGGTGGGGGACCGGCATCTTCGGACCTCTGAACGGCGCCGTGAGCACGCATTACGTCGAGGTGAAATCCAGCGCGAACCACCTGGCGGTCGGCCGGACAAGCGAGATCCTCGGGCACTCATCGAACAAGCTCACGATCGCGGACGACTGGTCGACGCTCCTGAAGGGCGGCGAAAAGATCTTGATTCGCCCGCACAAGACCGTGGCGGGCGTCTTCGGCGCAGCCAACGAAACCGGCCTGGACGCCGGCGAACCGACCGCGGCCGATATGATTTCCATTCTCGAAGAAGGGGAGAGCGCCTCATTCACCACGTATTATTATCGCAGTGGCTCTTCTCTGGGCGGTTCGGGATGGAGATCGAGCAGTGATCCGTTTACAGACCGGGGCATGATGCCGCTGCGCACCGGCCAGGGACTCCTGGTGAAACGCCGCGGCACGGAACCGCTCGAACTCGTCCTGCACGGCTTCGTCAAGACAGGTGTGGTGCGGCGCCAACTGCCCACCGGATACGCGATCGTCGACCCTCTGGCGCCGGTGACGGACCAGCGGGACGCACAGCCGGTGCCCGGCCTCGCATTCACCTTGGGTGGAACGCACAACCAGGAGATCATCCCTTCCGGATTGGAAAACGCCCTGCGCGTGGGAACACCGCAGACCGCTGACCTTGTCTCGCTCGCCACCACCGTGGCCAGTTTTTACGTGGCATCGCCCAACGGTCTGAGTTCAGGCGGATGGCGAATGACCTCGAATCCCGTTGCCGATCAATACCAGAACGTCATTCCCGCCGCCTCCGCCATGCTCTTTCAGATCCGCGGAGAGCCCACGATCTGGACGCGGCCCCAACCTTTCATCATCCAGTCCCCAGTCCCCTCAAGCGCCATCCGCTCCCGGTGAGTGCCGTCTCATCCGCCCCTCTGCTTCCAGCACCTATGACAGCTTCCGGAACCACACGTCTCTTGTTCGCCCTCGCATCGATGGCTGGTATCGCCGGACACGCCCCGGCCCAGCCGGTCACCATCACCTTCTCGGCCCAGGAGCCTGGATCAGTCCTCGGACTGGCGGACGGCAGCGGCGAATTGCCGGTCGAGAGCCTGGTGCGGGTGGGCTATTTCTCCATCCCTCACGATCAGGTGCTCGCCCGATTGGACACGCCCTCACTGCTCGAACCCTCCTTCACCCAGCTTGCCTCCACCCGCATCGGATATTTCGGCGGTTTCACCGGACTCGACAACAATGGCGCCGTGTTCGAGAATTACGAAGAACCGGGTGGCCCGAACCGGGAAGGACCGGGGCTCTTCGCCCACTCTCTGACCTACGATCCCGAGGCCATGGGGCTGCGGGCGACACAATTCTACCTGTGGGTCGTGGATACACCGGTCTTCGAAGACGCCACCGAATTCGGCCTGTTCTCGCATTCAGGCTGGACCTCGTCCCCGAACACTCCCGGCGAATCGATCTACGAAGTCAACCAGGTCAACCCCTTCGACCCCATGGATCTCCTTCACGCCGACCGCGGCCCCGAATTATCATCCATCGCCGGCTTCGGTCCCTTGAACAAACTGCGCGCCATCGAGGGAATGCCTGTCCCCGAACCGGCGCTGCCCGCGTTGCTCCTCGCCGCCGCGGCCTGGATCGGATGGCAGCGCCGCCGCTCCGGTTCGCTCCTGTCATGACTTCGCGGCATTCTTTCCTGGCCGCCATGGGGGCGGCCCTCCTCGCGCACGGACTGGTATCGCCCGCCGTGGCCGGACCGGTCAGTGTGACCTGGGGCGCCCAAAGCGAAGGCAGCGCCCTGGCCACCGCGAGCGGGCGCGAACTGCCGCCCGGCTGTCTCGTCCGTCTCGGATACTTCAACCTCCCGCTCGACCATGTCCGCGAAACCGCCTGGGATCCGGTCTATCTCGACGCCTGTTTCACCGAAATCGCCCGCGCCTCGATCGGCGAATTCGCCGGATCCCTCCTCGACCTGCCC
>CAZYHO010000655.1:0-2722 GCA_964647495.1 uncultured Akkermansia sp.
GGTTCAGGGTTTATGGAATTGGTGGTTTTTGGAGTCTGGTGATTCGGGGGGCTGAAGCCGGTGTTCAGGCGGTTTCGTGGGTTGGCACGGCGGCTGCTATCACCTGCGGCGCTGCCCATCAACCCGTGCTCCCGGGAGCTTCACGGCTTTCCGGTGTGCGAATACTCCAACCAAACCTACAATCATGACGACATTGAACAGATTAAAAACCTGGCTGCTTGGCCTTCCGGCAGCCGCCCTGCTGGCGACGGCCGCGCTGACTGTCCCGGCGGTGGCCCAAGAGGAAGCGCCGGAGGCCCCGCCCACGCTGGAGGCCCTTGCGGCAAGGGTGGCATCTCTCGAAGCCCCCACCGGATTCGACAAAGGGGACAACGCCTGGATGTTGATCAGTTCCGCGCTGGTGATTTTCATGTCCCTTCCCGGTCTGGCGTTGTTCTACGGCGGGATCGTCCGGAAGAAGAACGTGCTTTCCGTGTTCGCCCAGATTTTCGCGATAGCGGGCATCACCGCGATCATCTGGTATGTGATAGGATTCAGTCTCGCTTTCGCTCCCAACGACGGGCCGCTGGGCGGATTTGTGGGCGGGACAAGCTATGCCTTTTTTAATGGTGTGGGGCACGAACCCGGAAACCTCGATACGGTCTCGCAGAACATCTTCGCGATCTTCCAGTTGACGTTCGCCATCATCACGCCCGCCCTCATCATCGGCGCCGTGGCCGAGCGCATGAAGTTCAGCGCGGTGATCGTGTTCGTGATCGTGTGGCTGTTCGTCGTGTACTTCCCCTTCGCCCACATGGTCTGGGGTGGCGGCGCTCTCGCGGAGGGTCCTCTCTCTTCGGCTCTCGATTTCGCCGGGGGCACCGTGGTTCACATGTCATCCGGTTTCTCGGCCCTTGTTCTGGCCTTCCTGCTGGGCAAGCGGAAGGGTTATGGCAGGGAGAACCTCTCTCCCCACAGCGTCGTGCTCACGGCGACGGGCGCGAGCATCCTGTGGGTGGGATGGTATGGCTTCAACGCCGGTTCGGCCGGCGCCGCCGACGGGCTGGCCGGCAACGCCTTCGCCACCACCACATTTGCCGCCGCCGTTGCCGGGTTGAGCTGGGCTGTGGCTGAATGGATCTTCAAAGGCAAGCCCAGTGTGCTGGGTTTCAGTTCCGGCGTCATCGGTGGCCTGGTCGCCATCACGCCGGCCGCGGGTTTCGTGAGCGTCGGTTCATCGATCATCTTCGGCATCCTCGGAGGCTTCGGCACCTTCCTCGCGTGCTCCTACCTGAAGAAGGCGCTCGGCTATGACGATGCTCTGGACACATTCGGTGTTCACGGCGTGGGCGGCGCCCTGGGCGCCATCCTGACCGGCATTTTTGCTGATCCGGCGGTCAACCCGGCCGTGCCCGAGTCGGGCCTCCTGCTCGAGCAGATCAAGGCCGTCGTCGTCACCGCCATCTGGTGCGTCGTCGCCACGCTCATCATCGGCACTCTCATCAAAGTCACCATCGGCTTGCGTGTCTCCGAAGAAGTCGAAGAAACAGGTCTCGACCTCACCGAGCACGGCGAGCACGGCTACGAAGGTTAGGCAAAGTGTGTTCGTGGGTTGAATCGTGTGGGCGCGGCCGATCTGGCCGCGCCCACATTTTTTGGCGGAAAGCGATCCACACTGGACGAATCGGGGCAGCCGACGCAACGAATCCTCGAAACCCGCCGGCGAGCCCGGTTCATCAGACCGATTCCGAAGCCGAAGAAGCGCAAGCTGGTGGCGGCACGGCAGGAGATTGTCTTCGATGAGGAAAAGCGCAGTTTGACGTCGAGCGTGTCTCCATCATTCTCCGCTACCATCTGACATGGCCACACTTCCCGACTCCGATCTCGAAGCCCTTCTGACGGACCTCGAATCCGACCGCGCCGAGCGCAAGGAATCGTGGCGTGGCAACGCCCCGGAAAAAGCGCGCCATCGCGACGTGCCATTCGACAGCCAGCCGCTGCCTTCCTGTCCTCTCGCCGAACTCAATCGTCTTGCTTTCGAGCAGGGATACCTGCCCCGTGCCGTTGCCCCGGATATCCTGGATGCCAATGACCGCAGCTACGAGCAGAGGCTCGCCTCGACAGGCATGATCCGCTCCATCGACGAGCCGGTTCCCACCGTCGTCGGCGTGCTGACGCTGGCCAAATCCCCCCGCACCTGGATTCCCGGAGCCTACATCCAGTTTTTGCGCATTCAGGGCACGGAGTGGGGCGACCCTGTTCTGGACGAGCAGGAGATCGACGGAACGCTGGAGACCATGCTGCGCCGTCTGGATGAGAAACTCAAAGCCCACAACACCGTGTCCGTGGACTTTACCTCCGGCACGACCACCGAAATCCGCCGCAGCCTCTATCCGCTCTCCGCCCTGCAACAGCTCGCCCGCAACGCGGTCCTGCACCGTGCCTACGAAGGGACGCACACGCCCATCCGCGTCTATTGGTTCAACGACCGGATCGAGATCATCAGCCCCGGCGGGCCCTATGGCAGCATCACCAGGGAAAACTTCGGAGAACCCGGCCACGCCGACTACCGCAACCCCAATATCGCCGCCGTGCTGAGAAACCTCGGGTTGGTCCAGCGTTTCGGCTTCGGCATCTCCGAGGCCCGCAGAGCCCTGCGGGAAAACGGCAACCCTCCGCCGGAGTTCAAAGTCGAATCCACCACCGTGGCCGCCACCATCCGCAGTGGAAAGCGGCTTTGACC
>CAZYHO010000656.1:0-2708 GCA_964647495.1 uncultured Akkermansia sp.
TCGTCTCGATGCTCTCCGCCTGGTCCGCCTCTCCGGCCGTGCTGACCGCCGTCTTTCTGCTCTCTGCCGCCGCGCCCGTCGGTTGGCGCTTCGCGACTCATACCCGATCGACGAGCGGCATGGCCTTGGTCCCGTCAGAGTCCTCCGCTCCGCCCGCCATTGCCGCGCCTGCCGCCGCCGCTCGGCCCCGGGAAATCGCCGCGGAAACGCGCCTCGACTTCCTGCGCCAGGCGCTCTCCCAACTCGCCCGAACCTCGCCCAGTGAGGCCCCGAGCAGACTCGGCTTGCAACTTCGCCGCCACATGCTCGGCCTCTCCGCCGATGACCTCCGCGAGATCGCCGGCCTGCTCTCCACCGCCAATCGCAACCACGACGAAACCAGAGCCGTGATCGAGGCCTTCAGTTCCCGCCTCGCCGAACTGGAGCCGGAGGGCGCGTTGGCGCTGTTGCTGTACAATCCGCCGGTGCCGCCGGATGAGGCATTCCTCGGATCGATCGACGCCCACGCGATCGTCGGCACGCTGGCCCGGCGCGACATGGCGGCCCTTTTGCAAGTGGCCCGGCTGGATGCCGATTACATGTTTTCTTATTGCGCGGCGATGGCGCTCTGCGACGGGCGTGCCGTCATTGAACTGATCCAGGAAGCTTTCGCGAATGACCCACGCAGCGACCAGGCCCTGATCAGCAGCTTCGATTCCTGGATCAAGCGGGATGCCTCGCAAGCTATCCGTTGGCTGGACGAGAATCCGGATGCCTGTCCCCGCATTCTGTCCGGTCGCGGCGTGTCTTCCGTGGGAGCTTTTCTGCCAGCCAAAGAGGCGGTGGCGCTCGCGGCATCCGTCGAAGACCCGCTGCTGCGAGCGGCTGTGATCACGGCTGTCCATGTAGCGCATCTCTCCAGAAATCCCGAGGAGTTCACGCGGCTCACCCCATTTCTGCGGCCGGAAGACGAAGGAATACCTTTGAGTGTCCGTGACGTGGTCCGGGCCTGGCGGAACAAGGACGCGGCGGGCGCAGCCGCGTGGATAGAGAGTCTTCCCGAAGGCGACCTCAAAGCCGCGGCCGCGCGCAGCCTGGCAATCCCGGCCCCTGACGCCCATCTCCCACAATGACCCGTGACATGAAATCTCTTGCCCGCCTTATTGTCGTGGCCGTGTCTGGAGCCGGTGCGGGGTGGCTGGGGTCGTTTTGCTTCGTGCCCTCGTCCCGCCCCGTGGCAGCCAAACCATCCGAACACCTTCCCGCGCCGCCTCCCGTTCCCGCATTTCCCGACTGGCGGAGATGGCTCGATGCCGTCGCGGTCGCCGACCCTCCGGTGGACGCCGCCGGATTCCGGGATCTGGTTTCCACGCGGCCCACCACGAGTTCTCCGGCGCGCCGCTCTCTGGCGCTCGATGAAACATTGGCGGCCCTGCCATTTGAGCAGCTTCGGCTCGTGCTTGGCGATGAGCGCTTTGGCCGATTGCCGGAAGTGCTGCCCACCTTGTTGGGAAGCACGAGATGGATGGGCCGCTTGTTGCGGCTGCCGCCGGACCAGGCGCTCGCCCTCTGCGAAGAGTTTCACACACCTTTCCTTCGCGGGCGTCTGGAGCCTCAATTGAATGACTTTCTCAGCCGCATGGATCCCGACCTGGGATTCTCCTTGTTCCGCCAGTATGGCGACCGTATCAACGCAGTTGCCCATTTCCTGGGCCGGGTGGCGCATACTGACATCGCCAAAGCCACCGCATTCTGGCATCAACTCGACTACAAGCCTGCGAAGAATCTTGCCACCAAGGAAATCATGAGCACGCTCTTTGGAAAAGACTGGCAATCCGCCATGGCCTGGGCTCAGGAGAACCTGCCGGAAGAGTCCAGGCGTCATGAAATCGGGTGGACGTTTCAGCGTCTGGGACCGAATCAAAAAGACAGTCTCCTCCATGCCGCCAGTGAAACAACCGATCCGGCCATGCGTTCCCTCTTTTATAGCAAGGCCATCACTTGCGATACTGGAGACCCTCGGGAGATGGTCGAAGCAGCGCTCGCCCTGCCTCCGGATTCGCTGGACGAAAATGGATGGGGCGCGCTCGGCAAGGCGTGTACCCTCCGTTCCTTGGCAGAGATGGACGCGGCAGCTTCCGTCGGGCAGTTGGAGGCCCTTGCCTCGCAGCTTCCGGATTCAGGCAAGGCCGCTTTCATGGGCATGGCTGCCATGATCGTCGGTTCGAGCGACCCGTCGCTGTGTCCGCAACTGCTCGACTACCTGCCCGGATACGACGCGCAATCGATGGCGGAACAGTGGGCGCAATCGGACCCCGCCGCCACTTCCGCCTGGTTGCGCACGCTGGAGCCATCGGCGAAGCGCGATGAGGCGGTCGCGGGATTCTGCCGCGTCGTGGCGACGGTCGATCCCGCCAGCGCGGCCCAGTGGGCGCTGAGCATTCAGGCGGATGGCCCGCGCGCCACCGCCGTGCGCGATGCGCTCGACGCCTGGAGGCAAACCGATCCCGCCGCCGCCGAGGCGTGGGCCGCCGCGCATGGACTGGACCCGCCGCCGCCTTGATCTCGTCACCGTAACCAATGCTCCATTGGCTGCACCAGCGTGGTTGTGTTAATTTACTCAATACAGTGAGCAAATCAAGGGTTCCCAGCCTCGACCGTCCAATGCGATTTCGCAGTTCTCGGGTAGGGCGGCGCATCCTGCCCGCCGGACGGGGCGTCTCGCCCCG
>CAZYHO010000657.1:0-2706 GCA_964647495.1 uncultured Akkermansia sp.
GGCGAGCGGCACCAGTCCGCTTTTTAATGTTTCGCCGACCCAGGGCAGGTATTCGTCGCGCCGCACGGCCCGGCTCGCGCGGGTCAGGCCGGCGTACAGGCCGATGCCGAATATCCAGCCGGCGTGCAGGCCGATCGGCAGCCAGAGCGACCGGGTGCGCAGGCGCGCCTCGCCGAGGATCCATCCGGCCAGCCACAGCGTCGCAAATTCCGCGAGCACGAAATTGGCGTCGCCGAACACGCGCAGAATCTCGCCGACCAGCCAGAATCCCGTGCCCGCCGCCACGCCGTCGCGGATGACCAGTTCCGGCGGCGCTTGCAGGAAGTGCACCGCGGCAAAAACGGTCGTCACAAAGGCCAGCGCCCGCCGCGGCGGCCACACTCGCAGCACCAGGCCCAGCAGCGCTCCCCGGAAGAAAAGTTCTTCCATGATCCCGGCCCCCGCCGCCCGCAGCAGCGAATCCTGCACCAGGCCACTCACATCGACTTCCTCGCGCCACCGGAAAATACCCTGCGCCAAATACCCTCCTCCCATCGCCAGCAGCAGACCTGCCCCCATCGCCCAGCCGACGGCCACATCGCGCCAGCGCCGCGCATTTCGCGCCAGCCCCAGCTCCCCGATCCGCATCCGCAAGAGCCGCGCCGCCGGCCACAGGCACACCAGCGCCGCCACCAGCATCGCCCGATTGAACACTCGCGTGAAATCCGCCCGCTGAATGCTGTCGTTCCACGACCCGAT
This sequence comes from uncultured Akkermansia sp., assembly GCA_964647495.1. GTDB lineage: Bacteria > Verrucomicrobiota > Verrucomicrobiia > Verrucomicrobiales > V1-33 > CAJBME01. The sequence goes on from CAZYHO010000657.1 coordinate 739, forward strand.
CACCGGCCACCGGTCCCACCCGGCCGCCGCGCTCCACGCCGCCCACCCCCGTGCCACTTCCCACAACCACGGAGCCAGCGCCGCCCCCAACACCAGCGTCGCCCCAAAATACCCCGCGATCACCCACGGCGCCGCCAGACCCGGCCGGCTGGCCGCCGGTGAGCAGCCGGTAGGGTCAGACAAGTCAGACGGCTCAATGGGTGTGCGCGGTTGCACGGTTGCACGGGGGCTCGGTGGCTCAGTGGATGACACGGACGGCCGCCACACTGGGGCGCGCGATCGCCCGCGACAAGTGATAGTGATGCGCCGCGAGCATCCGGACATTGACCGGACGGTGTGCCTGCGCGATTCCTTGGCTTGAGGAGGCATGAGGGACAGACCCCCTGTCCGCCCACTCGCCCTCGATTTCCTGATTCTTCTGCTTTTCCTGATCCATGACAGAGTACGAATGGCGTGAACGCACTCCGGACGGTACCCGGCTGTATTGGGCCGGGCGGTTTGCGCGCGCCTGGAGAATCGAGACGCGCCTCAAGGCCGAGGAAGGGTGGACCCGGCTCGAGCCGCCATTTGATCCGGCGGTGCTGGTGGCGTTGCGCGATGTGTTGTGGGCCCGGTACCAGCGGCGGAAGCTCCCGTTCGAGGTGGTCCGCGAGATCGACGTCCAGTTGCCGTCGGCGGATCGGCTGACGACCGACGAGAATGGCGGCGGGCTGGTACGGCATCGCGCCAAAGGGCGACCACGGGCATCGGCATGAGCACGAAGACGGCGGAACTCCAGCGGCTGGACAAGGCGCATCTCTGGCACCCGTTCACCCCGATGTCGGAGTGGTGCGCCCCGGACTCCGAGCCGCTCGTGCTCGAGCGAGGCGAGGGAGTCTGGCTGTTCGACACGGAGGGCCGGCGCTATTTCGACGGCAATTCCTCGATCTGGACCAACATCCACGGCCACCGCCATCCCGTCATCACCGCGGCCGTGCGTGAGCAGCTCGAGCGCGTGGCCCATGTGTCGTTCCTCGGCGCCACGCACGAACACGCCGTCCTCCTCGCGGCCGAACTCGTTGCGCTTTTCCCGGGCACCTCCCTGAGCCGCGTTTTTTTCTCCGATGACGGGTCGACCGCGATCGAGTGCGCCCTGCGGCTGGCCTGGCAATTCTGGGAATGGCAGGCCCGCCCCGAGCGCCGCGTGATCGCCGCCTTCGAACACGGGTACCACGGCGACACCCTGGGGGCCGCGGCGCTCGGAGGCCTCCCGCATTTCGCCGGCACGGCGGGGCGCCTCGGGCTGCCGGTGCGCCACGTCGCCGGCATCGACGCTCTCGAGGCCCTTTCGCCCGTCGACCGCGCGTGCGTGGCGGCCGTGGTCATCGAACCGCTGATCCAGGGCGCTGCCGGCATGAGGCTCTGGCCGCCGGGCCTTCTCCGCGGGTTGCGTGCCTGGTGCGACCGCCACGATGTCCTGCTCGTTTTCGACGAAGTCATGACCGGGTTCGGCCGCACAGGCCGCCTCTTCGCGTGCGAACACGAAGGCGTGCACCCTGATTTCCTCTGCCTCGCGAAAGGCCTGACCGGCGGCTACACCCCGCTCGCCGCCACCGTGACCACCGACCGCGTGTTCCAGGCCTTCCTCGGGCGCCCCGGCGAACGCCGCACATTCTTCTACGGCCACAGTTTTTCCGGCCACGCGCTCGGATGCGCCGCCGCACGCGCCAGCCTGCGGCTTTTCCGCGATGAGCGCGTGCTCGAGGGGCTCGGCCCGAAAATCGATCACCTCGCCGCCCGCCTCGCCGCCCTGCGCTCCCGCCATCCGGCCTGGGTGCGCGATATCCGCCAATGCGGGTTCATCGCAGGCCTGGAAATCGATCCCCCCGAGTCCTCCGACGCCCGGCCCCCCGGCTCGCCCCGCCGCTGGGGCGCCGAAATCTGCCACGCCGCCCTCGAATTCGGACTGCTCACCCGGCCGATCGGCAA
>CAZYHO010000658.1:0-2703 GCA_964647495.1 uncultured Akkermansia sp.
AGGCGCAAAGGACGCAGACCAGAGACCAGTTCATCGAAGTGAGCCTGGGCACCGTCAAGGTCGACAAGAAAGGACCGACCACGCTCGAAATCCGCCCGACAGAGGTGATCGGCACCTCCCTGATGAATCTGGGCGGAGTGACGCTGCGGCGGAAGTGAGGCCACCCGCCGGCCGCGCACTGCGTGGATCGGGCGCGGACGGAACAAAGATCACGAAAGGTTCCAGGGACAGGGCGAATGGATAGCCGTCATGCGGGAGATGGGTGAAAAGCAGCCCGCATCAATTGTCATCCTTGAGCTGATCAGGATCCAATAATCCGGAGAGTGGCGAGACAGTGGCGATCAGCGCAGCTACAGGTTGGGCGCCGGCCTCAAAGGCGGGTTTAGAAGTCTGGTGCGCACATACAATGCCTGTCCCGGCTTCGCGCTGCCGCCTGAAAGCGGGACTCCAGCGCAACGTCGTTCCGCACAGCATTTCCCACGGCCTGACTTGCAAATATGCGGGCGCAAAAACGCTCCGCGCGTGGAGGACAAGGAGGGGCGCTCCGGCTGAAGGCGAAGTGTCCGGTTCAATGCGTCCGCCCAGAGGCCTCGCTGCGCTTGCCGATGATGGGGGAATTCCACGAGAATGCGTCAAACCCGTTGCACAGGCGCTGCTTGCGTCTATGGTTTCCGGATGCGCGATGTGGCAGCAGCACTGGTCCTTGTCGCGGCCGTGGCCGTTTTTCGGCTAATCGGCCCGCTGGTGGGCGGCCCGGTCTCGCTGGCGCTGGCGAACATTTCGCCGCTGGCGGCGATCGTCGTCGTCGGTGCAGTGTACCTGCCACGTCGTGTGGCCTTTGCGGCGCCCTTCGGGGCGCTTTTTGTTTCCACGGTGGCCGTCAACTGGGCCAAAGGCTGGCCGGTGCTCAGCCCGTACACCGCCGTGGTGGCGATGTGTTTCGTGCTGGTTTTCGCGATGGCGTGGACGATTCGCGGCACACGGCGCCCGGTGGCCGTGCTCGGGATGACGCTGGCGGGCACGCTCGTCTTTTATCTGCTGAGCAACACCGTATCCTGGATCTTCGAGCCCGGTTACGCGCGCTCGGTCGTCGGCTGGATGCAGTCGCAGACGGTCGGGCTGCCGATCGCCGGCGCGCCGCCCACATGGTGGTTTCTGCTGAAGTCGCTGGCAGGCGATCTGCTTTTCGCCGGTGTCATGATCGCCCTGTGCCACCCGCGCGCGAGCCGCGCCGCCCATCCTGTTGTTCCTCTCGCCGTGCCTCCCGCCGCCTGACCGCGTCATCCCCGACACTGACCACGCCTTTCCCGATTCCGCCACTTGCCCCACTCGCCCCGATTGCCATGCCTGTAGTAGCCGACTCCACCACCGACTTCTCGAAAACCGAGGTCAACGCGGCGCTGGCTGCCGAACAGAAAAGGCACCTCCTGCGCGACATGATCCGCATCCGGGAGTTCGAGACCGGCGCGCTGGAACAGTACCAGAAGAAAAAAATGGGTGGCTTCCTGCACCTGTACATCGGCCAGGAGGCGGTGGCGGTCGGCACGGTCTCCCTGATGGGGGACAACGACCATATCGTCACCGCTTACCGCGACCACGGCCACGCATTGGCGGTCGGGATGAGCATGGATGAATGTATGGCCGAACTTTACGGCAAGGCGACCGGCTGCTCCAAGGGCAAGGGCGGCTCGATGCACTTCTTCGCGCCGGACAAAAACTTCTGGGGCGGGCACGGCATCGTCGGCGGTCAGACGCCGCTCGGGCTGGGGCTCGCGTTTGGCCTGAAATACAAAGGGCTGAAAGGCTGCGCGATGTGTTTCCTGGGTGACGGCGCGGTGAACCAGGGGGTCTACCACGAGTCGCTCAACCTCGCGGGCCTCTGGGATCTGCCGGTCGTGTACATCATCGAAAACAACGGGTATTCGATGGGCACCAGCCAGAAACGGTCCAGCGCCTACAATACATGCCTGGCCGAGCGCGCCGCCGGGTACGGCATCATCTGGGATGTCGTCCGCAACGGCTCGGACATTTACGAGGTGCGCGAAGTCGTCGGCCGTGCCATGGAGCGCGCCCACAGCGAAAGCCGCCCCACCGTGCTCGAAATCGCCACTTATCGCTACGAGGGGCATTCCGTCGCCGACGCCAAGCACAAGGGACAGAGCCCACAGGATGGCTACCGGACGAAAGACGAGATCGAGCATTACCGGAAGAATTTCGACCCGATCGCTCATTTCAGGGCGAGGCTGATCGAGGAGGATGTGGTCACCGAGGAGGACGTGAAGGAGATGCAGAAGGCGGCGATAGCGGAGTCGCGCGCCTCGGTGGCCTTTGCGGAGGCCAGCGCCTATCCGACGGTGGATGACCTGTACACCGATGTTTATTACGAGGTGGACCATGGGACACCCGCCGGCCGGACCGGCCGCCATTTTTTCAACGACTGAGCATGCGCACCATCGAATATCGCGACGCCCTGAACGAAGCCTTCGACGAGGAAATCCAGCGCGACCCCAATGTCTTTCTGATCGGCGAGGAGGTCGCCGAGTATGACGGCGCGTACAAGGTGACGCGGGGCTTGTGGAAAAAGCACGGGGACAGACGTGTGATCGACGCGCCGATCAGCGAGGCCGGATTCATCGGCATGGCGGTGGGCGCCTCGATGCTCGGGCTTCGGCCGGTGTGCGAGCTGATGTTCTGGAGTTTTTA
>CAZYHO010000659.1:0-2697 GCA_964647495.1 uncultured Akkermansia sp.
GATGGCCCGGTTCCCGATTCTCCCGAGGCCCCCGAGCAGGAGGCGGACGATTTGGGCGGCTGGGGGGGGATCGCGCGGGTGCGGCGGTACCCTTGGGAGATCATTCAGAATGCTTGAATATCGGGATCACGAAAAGATCGTAGAATGCCGATAAAGTGACTGTCCCTCTGTGGTTATTCCGCCGTGGTTGTTGTTTGCCTGAGCGCAGATGGCGGATTACGTGAGGGATGGACTCAACGATGAAACGACGTGGATTTCTTGGCAGGGTAGCGGGCGGAGCAGCGGCGGGCGCGGCAGGTGTTTCTTCCGCGCAGGAGAGCCCTGAAGCGTCGAAAGCGGCAACGCTGGTGAAGACGCCGGCGGTGCTGATGGCTCCGCGGCCTGATGGCATCGAGGTGGCCTGGGCGGTGTCGCGGCTGTCGAAAGGACATGTGGAGTGGAAGGGCGAGGCCGGCGGTTCGGGAACGGCGGCGGCGGATCGTTTCGGCTTCGTGCCGCAGGGCGAGGAAATCCTGCGTGTGAGGATCGAAGGGCTGAAACCGGGTGCGGATTACTCCGTGCGCGCGATCACGGTCGCGGCGGACGACGGAGAACGCGTGGAGGGGGCATGGAAAAAATTCCGCACGCTGGACCCCGAGGCCGCGAAAACGAGTTTCATGGTGTGGAATGACACGCACGTGAACGAGGAGACGCTGAAAAGGCTGCACGCTTCGACTCCGCGCGGCGATTTCCTGGTCTGGAACGGAGATACGTGCAACGATTGGCTGGAGGAAGGCTGGCTGGTTCCCACACTGCTCCACCCCGCCGGGCAGGACGTGAGCGACGGCCGGCCTCTCTGTCTCGTGTGGGGAAACCACGATGTCCGAGGCAAGTGGGCCTACAAGATGCCGGAGATGATCGCGACGCCGGACGGGCGGCCGTTCTACGCTTTCCGCGCCGGGCCGGTCGCCGTCATCTGCCTCCACACGGGCGAGGACAAACCGGACAGCCATCCGAGCTTCGGCGGGCGCGTGGCTTTTGAAGCGTTGCGGCGCGAGCAGGGAGAGTGGTTGCGGGAAGTCACCTCTCGTCCCGGATTCCGCGATGCGCCATACCGCGTTGTCTTTTGCCACATCCCGCTGCGCTGGCGGCGCGAGCCGGATGTCGTCCCGTATGACGCCGGCGATTTCGACCGCTACGCGCGCTCGAGCCGCGATCTGTGGCACGACGCGCTTGTCGCGTGGAAAGCACAGGTCGTGATTTCAGGCCACACGCACGAGGTGGGATGGTTTCCCGCAACGGAGGCATTCCCGTACGCGCAGCTCATCGGCGGCGGCCCTCAGCCGCGATATGCGACGTGGATCGAGGGCAAGGCGGACGGAAACACCCTGACACTGACGGTCAAGAACCTCGACGGGGAAACAATCCAGCGCGCCGAGTTCCAGCCGCTGGCCTGATTCCGGGGATTCTTTCGCTTGCAAGGGATCGTCTCGACAGGCCTGTTCCCTCCTCAATCGCGTCGCCCTGCGCAGCCCATTCCCGGCATCTCCAGAGCGATCACAAAACGCCGGACCAAAAATCGCGATGCCCCCCGTCCCACTCTAACATTGAGCTTTCGCCTTTCGGGATTCATTGGCCGGACCTTGATGAAGACCTTTCTTTCCGAGGACTATTGGAGGGGGACTACGGACAACACCAGAAAGCGCAATAAGCCAGAGTGCTGCCGCGAAGCGCCGCCCCGCTGGGCGGTTCGACGGTTCAGATCATTTGTCCGCGATTGTTGCAGCCGACCGGGCGTTTCCATCGGCGGCGGCGGTCACACCGAGATTGTCCACTGGGAATACAGTGTCGCTTTTTCGGCCTGCCTCCCACCAACTACGGGACTCTGCAGGCCCGGCCCGGAGGAGAGCCCGTTTCGCGGAGAGCTGTGATGTTCCCAGCAGTCCAAGGCCGTCGGCTCCTCATTGAGGGATGCGGAGGGGGATGCCGGTTTGCGGGCCACTACCGCAAGGCCGCCAAGACCTTTGTCTTGTCGAAGGCGAGTGCGGCGTTCACATCGAGAACTAATCCTTTGAGTCGGGTTTTGAGTGGTGGGTGACGCGGACGGGTGAGGCCCTATGGACGACTCCTTCGATGAGTTCGGCTTTATTGACGTGTGGCATTCGCTCGTAGCGGCGCAGGAATTCGCCCAGCGTCAGCATATCGCCGTTCTCGAAGTGAGCGGAGGCAGGTTCATCCGGGGAGGAAGACATGGCCGTGGCGATCATGGCGAAAAAATAGCGTCACACCGCCGATTGTCGAATCGCCAATACTTCCGCACCAAGCTTCGCTCCCCGGCTGAAGCCGGTACTCCAACTGAAAGCTGTGCGGAACGACGTTGGGTTGGAGTCCCGCCTTCAGGCGGAACGCAGAGCTTGGCGTCGAATGACGTGTGCGCACCACAAGGGCCAACGGCCCGGCCCTATACCAGCCTGGGGCATCGCCCCAGGAATGGCCGCCACACAATAATAAAGGGCTGAAAGCTCGCCCCATCATTCGCTCATCGATGGAGAGGAGGACATGGGCGATCGTGTGGACCATGAAGGTTGGAGTGGAGGGACACAATCGAGGATGGACCGGGCTTTCAGCCCTCATCGATCGGGGGATTCAAATCCTGGGGCGATGCCCCATAGGCGTTAACTTAAATATTTGCCTGAACGCCGAAGGCTCCTGGACTGC
>CAZYHO010000660.1:0-1171 GCA_964647495.1 uncultured Akkermansia sp.
GGCTTCAGCCGGGGAGCGAAGGGTGCTTTTTCTCGTGACAGGCGGCGCATGAGAGCGTCCTGCGGCGGGGGAATGCGTTGGGGCCTCGCGGCCGTCATAGTGATTACGGCGCGGTTGGCGCGGCCAGGTCGGCGACTTTCTCGAACAACTTGACCTGGATGACGCCCGGGCCGCCCGTGTTGTGCGCGGCGACGGCGATGAGGTTGGACTTGCGGGGATCGATCGCGGCGATGACATCCGCGGAAAGCCGGTGCCTCTGGCCGTACGCCGGCCCGTTTACGCGGAGCACTTTTTTCCCGTTGATGAAGACTTCGGCATGGTCATCCACGGTGACTTCGAGGCGCAGGTTTTCATGGCGGCAGTCGGGTGGCAGCGTGAAGCGCCGGCGCAGCCAGATATGGGAGGATGTCCACCGGGTGGGCGATGTTTTTCCGCTCGAGGAGGCGCCATCCGAACTGAAGGCGGCCAGTCCCTGGGACCAGGACGCATCGGGAAAGTCCGGCCTCGCCCAGTCGTCTCCCGGATTTTCCTTGGTGAAATTCCAGGTCACATGTTCATCTCTGGCGGCGGGGAGGATCATGCGATATGTCAGGGCCTCCCTGCGGGCGGCGGCCTTTTCCTCGTCCGTCAACATCACGCCCAGCCGCTCGGAACTGCCGGTGTTCCAGCGCATGACCATGCGGTTTCCCCAGAAAACCTCCACGTTCATGCCCCGCAGCGTTTCGTTCCATTTTTCCGTCTCGATGACAGTGCCGTTGAGCTGCCGCCGGTCGAGCGACTCGGCGACGACCGGGTCGGTCACGACCATCACGCGGCCCATCGGCGGGATGGGAGGCACGATGGCGGTGCCGGTTTTGTGCCGGCTGACACCGCCTTTGGAGGAGTTCTTGTCGTCCACCAGCACGAACTGCGAATAATGAAGCACCAGGCCCTTCAGCACATCCTGGGAGAGGTTTTGCACGGTGATATCATAGCGCCAGTCTTCGGAAACAAAACGCCGCCCCGGCTTGTTGTCGCTGCGCCGCGCCACGCGGGTCTTGACGGCGCTCAGCTTGATCCGGAGATCGGGATTGGCCTCGCGCCATTCCTCGACGAACCGCCGGTCCGCCTCGGCCAGCCGCGCCAGAGGAACGACGACTTCGCTTTGCGTCGCGTCGGACAGGATGACCGC
>CAZYHO010000660.1:1271-2689 GCA_964647495.1 uncultured Akkermansia sp.
GCCATCCAGAGTGCGGCCATCCGTGCTGGTGAATGTCCGGCCGTGCACCCCCATGGGCGTCATGCCAAGAAGCAACGAGAGGAAAAGGCGCAAGACTATTCGATTCACGGGAGACGGATCGTAACTGAAGGAACAGCCTGTTTTCAGCCGCCAACAGACCGTGGTGGTAAATGGACGGGGGTATTGTCGCCCCGAATGCCCGCATGTCAAGCCACAAGCCGCCAGGGGTCAGGCTTGTGCGCCTCGGATGAATCGCTGTTTGACACCCGCCTTGTGCCGTTCTTCGATGGCATGCTCATTGGCGCCGTGAGGGTCGCGATCATGGTGCTGTTTGAGATCGAAAATCGGCCAGCGCGCTATTTTGGGGTGTTTTCCGAGCTGCGGTGGCCGGCGCCCGCGACCCCCAAGCCCGTCACATCCTCATGAACGAACCCAACTGGCAAATCCCGGCTCCCCGCACTCTCCTGGTCGCCACCGATCTGAGTCCGCGCTGCGATCGTGCGCTCGACCGCGCCATCCTTGGCGCACGCCAGTTGCAGGCACGGCTGGTGGTGCTCTCCGTCATCGAGTCCACCGCCGCCACGCGGCAGATGCAGGCGGACGCGCCCTCGTGGCGCCAGCCTGCCAGCGTCCGCCGCTCGCTGGAGCGCCGCCTGCGCGCCGAACTCGCCGATGCCGGCGTCGAATTCACCGTGCGCATCGAGGAGGGCGCGGTCATTGACACCATCCTGCGCGTCGCCGCCGAGGAAAAGTGCGACCTGCTGGTCACCGGCGTCGCCCACCTCGAACCGCTCAGCCGCGCCTTGATCGGCACCGCCGTGGACGCCCTTCTGCGCCGCTCCAACCTGCCCCTGCTCGTCGTGCGCAACCGCGCCCGCCTGCCATACGCGCACATCGCCGTTGCCAGTGATTTTTCCGCTTCCTCGTGCCGCGCCCTGGAAGCCGCGGTGAACTATTTCCCCTCACGCGAGATCTCGATCTTCCATGCCTTCGAAGTGCCATTCTCCAATCTCCCCGGCATCGACGCCGGCCAGGCCCGCGCCGCCGCCCGCACCGATGCCGCCCGTGCCGGCGAGGCCTACCTGGACGAAGCCCGGCTCCCCGGCGACCGCCGCCGCCAGTTGCGCGTCGTGATCGAGTCCGGCTCCGTGAGTGACACGCTCAACGGATACATCGAATCCAGCGATGTGGATCTGGTGCTCATCTGCTCCCACGGCCGCAGCATGCTCTTCAACATTGTCGTCGGCAGCACCGCCAAACGCATCATCGACGAGGCCGCCTGCGACGTGCTCGTCGTCCGCGAGCCCCGCGCCGCGGCCGGGTGAACAATCGCGGTTCCTGTTGAAAAACACAGAGCGTCCTGTGGAAGGTGCAGCGGGGCACGGTACACGGATCAGAGGTGTCCGGTGCGAGGACGC
>CAZYHO010000661.1:0-2686 GCA_964647495.1 uncultured Akkermansia sp.
CGGTCCGGTTGCGACATCACGAAGTCGAACACGTCGGCCGATCCCGATTCCGCCATCGCCTGGACGGCGGCACCGCGCAGTGATCGGCGCACTTGCTCGGGCAGGGATTCGGCGCGCTCGAGCAACCATGCCGAATCCTGCATGGCGAGCCGGTCGAGGGCGCGGTCGATTCGATACATCGTCTGGTCCGCGCCCGGTTCGCCGAGCAGGTCCAGGGCGGCCTCCGGATCGTGCGCCGCGAGCGCATTGAAAACCGATGGGATGGCCTGGGCGCGCTGGTCGGCGGGCACCAGGTCGAGGATCTGGACGATTCGATCCGGTGGCAATTGGCGGGCCCACTCGTCGAGCACACCCTCCACCTTGTCGCGGTCGTTAATGGTGCACCAGCGCAGGGCGGCGGTGGGGTCGAGCGCGACCCACCGGCGCAGCACGGTGCGGCTGGCCAACCCCTGGGCGGCGTGCGCCGGCAGCCGGCGCAGGTTTTCGAGGAATGCCGCAAAGTCTTTGGGATCGATCCGGGCGGCCAGCTCCACCGCGGCCGCCATCTGGGCGTCGGCGGTGCCGGCTGCGGCGACGGCTGCGATTTCCGCGTCCAGGGAGCCACTTCCCCACGATGCGATCCGGGGCGGTTTCGACGGACCTGATTCCCGATGAGCGGGGTCGGCGCGGCGGGTGGGGGTCCACCATCCGGCCAACCCCCAGCCGAACGCGACGGCTCCGATGGACACGGCCACAATCCGCCAGGATGGAAGGAATCGCTTCATGGGTTTGGTAGCGGCGGGGCGAAGGCGGCGCGGATTTCAGGCGGGCAATCCGGTCGATCGAGAAATGCCTGCGCCCCAGCCTGATCCTGCTCGCGCCAACGCCGAAATACTTGGTTCACCGCGTTGTTGATGCCCTGATCGCGAGGCAGTGTGAGCGCCCATTGGGCGGCCGCTTCAAAATCCGGGGCAGACCCTCCGCTGAGGTGGATGGCCAGCGATTCGGTGGCGACGTGCCGGATCTCGCCGGCCGGCTGCTCGGCCAGCCATGTGGATGCGGCCAGCGGATCATTGTTCACCCACGTTCCAAAGGCATACTGAGCGAGATTCTGCACCGGGGCTCCGGCGGGGAGAGACGCCACAAAGGCCAAGGTTTCGGCAGGTGCGACGGCGCTGATTTCCCCCATAATCGTGCCAGCCTGCGAACTGCTTCCGAAAATGCTTTCACCATTCGGCGTCAGAATGTGCTGCCGGGAGAGAGCCTCCTGCTGTAGCGACCAATCGATTCCGCGCAAGGCATCCAGGGCGGCCGACGGATCGGAGGCGGTCAACCCGCGCGCCAATTCGAAGGTCGCCTCCCGGCGCAACAGCGGCGTGGCGGCGGCGTCGACCCACGCGCGCGCCGCTTCCGGGTCGGTGGCGGCGAGGCGTTTCGCGTGTTCGGCGTAGAGTTTCCATTTGGTGCGGCCGTCGGGCAGGGCGTCGATGGCGGGGCCCACTTTTTCCGGATGCACCGCGGTCCACTGACCCAGAACCACACGCAAGGCCTCAGCGCGTCTGGTCAAGTCGGGAAGCGACTGTGCCCAGGCCAGCGCGGCCTCGGGCTCGCGACGAGCCCAGCCGCTGACCCGGTTCTCTTGGTCGATGGAGTAGTTCCATGCCGCGGCCAGGGTCGCGCCGGCGGTTGGATCGACTTTCATCATGCCGGAGGCCAGTCCTTCCATGGCGGACTGCTCTTCGAACCGCGGATGTTGCGCGAGGATTTCGCGGGCACGAAGCGGGTCGCTTTGGGCGATCGCCCGCACGACCATCGTGCCGACCCAGGGATCGGGTTTGTCCAGGGCGGCAGCCAGCGCGGCGTCCGGATCCGTCTTGCCCCACGCCCACCACGCCATGCTGGAAAATGCTCCCCCTTCCCGCTGCTCGACAAAGGCCAGTCCCCCGGCCGCATCGATCGTCATCCATCGCAGGAAAATCGCATCGCCCAACGTCATCTCGACGAAACCACGCTCACTCGACAACCCGAGCAGCAGGCGCTCCAGGTCGGCCGGCTGAGCGGAAATGAGAAACCGCCCGAGTCGCTCCGCCCGCTCGAATCCTTCCGCCGCCAGAATCCCCTCCACTGTCTCCAATGACGGCGACTCATCCGCTCGGGCACTCCCCGGCGTGGTTTCGGAGAGATGAGGCGGCTTCAGCGCGGCCGCGGCTTGCGCTCCCGATGCCACCGCTGCCACCGATCCTGTCCGCCCATCCGCCCGGCTCCACGAGTCGCTCCACCACCGCCCTCCGGCTCCAAGTCCCACGCCCGCCAGCACGAGCGACATCCATTTCCAGGAGCGATTCATAAACAAGTCACTGTGCGCCACACCCGAGCCCGCCCGCAAGCGGATTCCCGGCCGATGAGACACCCATTCCGCTCTCACTCGTGCCGCTCAGGCCCGTTTGGCGTAGCAACGGCTGATCGGGATCCCGACATAGCCGGAGAAAGCCGGTATCCGGTAAAGTGACCCGATCTCGATGTCCAGCTCGTCGATCAACCCCCGGGCCTCGTCGCTCCCCGGGCTGACGGCCTCGATGGCCAGATCCGGGCATTCCGCGGATGGCCGGCCATTTCGGCCGACGAAAGATTCGGGCGCAGCGGAACAGGCGGGTTTCACGGCGCGGAGTTTAGGCTTCGATTTCCGGCCATGGCAAGACCCGGAAAC
>CAZYHO010000662.1:0-2681 GCA_964647495.1 uncultured Akkermansia sp.
GCCGCACCTGGGAGCGCCGCAGTCGCTGCGGCCTCGTGCGTATCGGCATGGGCGCAAGGCTCTTGTGCGATGCCGAGGAAGTTGGCGCAGTCTGTTGCTGGATCGGCTCCGCAGGGTGACATACGAATTGCGAGCCGGCTGCCCGCAATTCGTATGTCACCCTGCGGCGGTCGGGGCCGCTATCGAGAACGAATCGCAACAAATTGTTTTCAGATCGCAGGGCCCGCAATTCGTATGTCACCCTGTGTGCGGCGGAAGCGCTCTTGAGAATGGATCGCATCATGGTTTTTCGGATCGGGGGATCGCGCCGCGCGCGCGCCGTTTTTGGGGGGAGAAGCGCCCGCGCTTGCAAGTGTGGCAGTATGGGGGGAGAGGGGAGGGGTTCTTTCGGAAGGCACGACGGGCACCGAGGTGACGTGGCCCGATCTTGGGACGGGCCGAGCGAAGTGTCTTTGAATTCCGTTGTTTTACCTGAAGTGATCCTCATGCCACCGCGCACACCGGTTCTCGCCATCATCGGCCGCCCGAACGTCGGGAAGTCGTCCGTCTTCAACAGGCTGGCGGGGAGGCGGCTGTCGATCGTGCACGATATGCCCGGCGTGACGCGCGACCGTCTGGCCGCGCCGGCGGGCGCGGTGAAGGTGCCGCTGACGCTGATGGACACGGGCGGGATCGGGGAGGACCTGGACGACGGGTTTGCGGCGCAGGTGGAAGTGGAGGCGGAGATCGCGATGGAGGAGGCGGATGCGATTCTGTTTGTGGTGGACGCGAAGGCCGGGCTCACGCCGGTGGACGAGTTTCTGGCCGGCCGGCTGCGGAAGAAGCGGGCCGCGGTCATGCTGGGCGTGAACAAGGTGGACGGGCGCGAGCATGAGTCGGTGGCGGTGGATTTCGCCCGGCTGGGGTTCGAGCCGGTGTTCACGCTGAGCGCGCTGACCGGCCGTGGTTTCGGGCCGCTGCGCGAGCGCCTGGAGGTATTGTTTCCGGCGGGGACGGATGAAAGCGGCGCGCCGGAGAGGGATGGCGGCAGGGCGCCTGTGACGCCGCTGAAGATCGCGATCATCGGGCGGCCGAATGTCGGAAAGTCATCGCTGATCAACGCCGTGCTCAACGACCAGCGGACGATCGTGAGCACGATCGCCGGGACGACGCGCGACGCCATCGACGTGCCTTTCGAAAAAGACGGCAGCGCCTACATGCTGATCGATACGGCCGGGCTGCGGCGGCGCACGAAGGTGGATTCGATGGTCGAAATCTTCAGCGTGCAGAAGGCGAAGGACAGCATCCGGCGCGCCGACGTGTGCGCGCTGGTCATCGACGCCGGCGCCGGAGCGACGATGCAGGAGCGGAAGATCGCGCAGTTCATGCTGGAGGCGCACAAGCCGTGCGTCCTGGTGGCGAACAAGTTCGACCTGTATCATCCGGAGGCCCGGTTCCACGACCGGGTTGAAGAACTGGAGGAGTCGCTGAGGCGGGAGTTCTTTTTCATGCCGTACGCGCCGGTCGTGGCACTCTCGGCCATCCAGCGCGAGCACTTGGGGCGGTTGTTCACCACCATCGAACGAATCCGCAGCGCCTCGGAGACGATTCCCGGCACGGGTGTGCTCAACCGGCTGATTCACGATGCCATCGAGCACACGCCGCCGCCGGCGATCAAAGGGCGGCGGCTCAAGCTGCTCTACTCCACATTGCAGCGGCCCGAGGACCACCAGGTGGTCACCGCGCCCACCATCGTCACATTCGTGAATTACGCCGAGCTGATGACCGAGAGTTATCGCCGGTACCTCGAAGGCCGGATCCGCGAAGTCTTTCCCTTCCACGGGTTGCCGCTCCGGTTCCAGATCCGCGAGCGCCGCCGCGAGGAACAACCGGGCCCCGCCGCCCGCAGGGCCGCCAAAAGAGCCAAACCGGCGAAACCGGCGAAACCTGCGAAACCGTTGAGGCCCGCCCAGCCCGCAAGGCCCGCGAAAAGCGCCAGGAGCGCCGCAGCCACGAGGCCGAAACCCGCCGCCGGCGGCGGGCGGAAATCGCCACCGCCCCGGCGAGGGCGGATGCGGTGACAACCAAAACCAAGACACCCACTCAACCGAAGGCCGGACATGGCTCCACGGCCACCGCGGAACTCGCCGTCTCCGCCACCAAGCCAGATGAGCAGGAACCGCTCATCTCCCGGCCAAAACAGCCTCCTCTCCAAGTTTCCGCGTAAGAACGCCCCTGCGCCTGCAATCGTGGGTGTTCCTTTATCCTCCCCGCTCGACAACCCCATTCGATCGTGTTATGCTGAAGGTCCATGAGCACCGTGCTCGAAATTGAGAGAGCCATCGAACAACTCCCGCCCGAGCAACTGACGGAGTTGCGCGACTGGTTTGATGAATACGCCGGGACGCTCGCCGCCTCGGCCAGCGTGTTCGATCTCTACGATCGGGAGGAAGGGGAGGGCCAACAGTGGGAAGACTGACCGCCCGGCGCGGCGAAATATGGTTGGTGGATCTTGGCGTGACGCAGAAAGTCCGTCCCGCGCTCATCCTCAGCGTCGCCTACAAGGAGCAGGAAAGTGAAAAGCCAGACGCCCACCCAACCGAAGGCCGGACGTGGCTCCACGGCCACCGCGGAACTCGCCGTCTCCGCCACCAAGCCAGATGAGCAGACTCGTTGATCCGGTCCTCCGGCTTCTCTTTCGG
>CAZYHO010000663.1:0-2681 GCA_964647495.1 uncultured Akkermansia sp.
CTGTGAGCCAGGGCGCCGTCCGGTGGCGCGTCCGCGGGGTGATTGCAGTTTCATAGGTGTCCGTGAGCCAGGGTTGATGAGGGAGGGGGAGGCGAACAATCGGTATGCACAATGTATATTCATTACATTGACATTCCGTGTTCCCGGTCTGAAGGGTACCCAAGGAATCCGGGGAGGGCTCCCAGCTTAGAGCAACACTTCTGTCACAAACTCGTTGCGCGAAGCGGGCGCGGTCGTCACGTATGGAGGAACCTGGCATGCCGCGGACATACACACTGACATCGGGGCCGGGGGCACAGGGCCGGCTGGTGGAAACGCCTTCGGATGCGGAGGTGGCGGTCGATTTCCGCAATGATCTGAATGATCAACAGTATGAAGCGGTTACGTCATCGGACGGTCAGGCGCTGGTGATCGCCGGGGCGGGATCCGGGAAGACACGGACGCTGACGTACCGTGTGGCGTATCTGCTGGCGAACGCGATAGCGCCGGAAAACATTCTGTTGCTGACGTTCACGAACAAGGCGGCGCGGGAGATGATCGAGCGGGTGAACGCGCTTGTGCCCGGCCAGGCATACGGGCTGTGGGGCGGCACGTTCCACTCGATCGGCAACCGGCTGTTGCGGCAACATGCGGACCGGCTGGGATTCACGCGGCAGTTTTCGATCCTGGATTCGGATGATGCGCGGCGGCTGATGACGGCGGTGATCGATCAGAGCGGGGTGGCGGCCGGGGCATCGGGCGGCGGCGGGCAAAAGGAGGGGCGCCCGAAGCGCGGGCGTGCGGGTGTGGAGGACGGCGGATTTCCGAAGGCGCAGGCGCTGGGCGGGGTGCTCAGCCTGGCGGTCAACACATGCACGCCGCTCGAAGAGGTGATCCTGCGCCGCTTCGGGTACTTCGAGGATCTCACGGAGAAGATCCGCCGGGTGGCGCAGCTTTACGCCCGCCGGAAAGCCGAGGCCAACAGCATGGATTTCGACGATTTGCTGGCGATGACGGTGCGGCTGCTCCGCGAGCACGAGGCGATCCGCCGGCATTTCCAGCGGCAATTCCAGTTTATTCTGGTCGATGAGTATCAGGACACCAACGCGTTGCAATCTGAGATGATCGACATGCTGGCCGGGGAGGCAGGCAACGTGATGGTGGTGGGCGACGACGCGCAGTCGATCTACTCGTGGCGCGGGGCGAACTTCGAGAACATCCTGAAGTTTCCGGAGCGGTATTCGGGCGCGCGGGTCTACAAGATCGAGACGAACTACCGGAGCGTGCCGGAGGTGCTGGCGCTGGCCAACGAATCGATCGCGGCGAACCGCCGGCAGTTTGCGAAGCATCTTGTGGCGGCGCGCCCTTCGCAGGGGATGAAGCCGGCGCTGGTGCGGCTCTCCGACCCGACGATGCAGGCGGCTTTCGTGAGCCAGCGGCTGCGCGACCTGAACGAAAACGAAGGCATCGCGTGGAAGGACATGGCGGTCCTGTACCGGGCGCATTTTCAGTCGATGGACGTGCAGATGCAGCTCACGCAGGACCGCATCCCGTTCTCCATCACGAGCGGCCTCCGGTTTTTCGAGCAGGCGCACGTCAAGGACGTCGTCGCCTTCCTCAAATGGGCCGCCAACCCGCGCGACGAAGTCAGCTTCGACCGCGCCGTGCGCCTCGTCTCCGGCATCGGCCCCGGCGCGGCCGCGAAACTCTGGCTCGGCTGGCTCCAGACGCCGGCCGCCAGCGCCGAGCGCCCGCCCGCGGCATACTCGCCGCTGCTCGCCGCGCTCAAAGTGCCGCCGCGCGCCGAGGCCGCCTGGGCCGAGATCGGTCATGTGCTCGACGAGTTTCCCGATGCGGAAAGCGCGTCCGGTTTCCGGCCTCCGAGCGCCCTGCTGGCGAGCGTGATCGAGGGGTTTTACGACGATTACATGAAGCGGAGTTTCGACAACGCGCGGGAGCGCCGCCAGGACCTCGAACAACTCACCGTCTTCTCCGAGCGCTACGACGACCTCCCCACCATGCTCGCCGAGCTGGCCCTGCTCACCAACGCCGATGACTCGACCCCGCGCGAGGCCGGCGCCGGGGGAAAAGCCAAACCGGATGCCGACGCGGTCACGCTGACCAGCCTGCACCAGGCCAAGGGGCTCGAATGGAAGGTGATCTTCCTGA
The DNA here is from genome assembly GCA_964647495.1 of uncultured Akkermansia sp. Lineage (GTDB taxonomy): Bacteria > Verrucomicrobiota > Verrucomicrobiia > Verrucomicrobiales > V1-33 > CAJBME01. Next base: position 2,149 of record CAZYHO010000663.1, read on the forward strand.
TCTGGCTGACCGAAGGCATGTTCCCGAACGCCCGCGTCGTCGAGGAAAGCGGCGCCGAGGGCCTGGAGGAGGAGCGGCGCCTGTTCTACGTGGGGGTGACCCGCGCCATGGACCAGCTTTACCTCTGCTATCCGGAGTTCTGGCCGAAGGCCTACTCCGGGGACGCCTTTCAGATCCCGAGCCTCTTCCTCGGCGACTTCGACCCGTCCCGCGTCGATGCGTGGAATGTCCGCGGGTTTTAGGAAGTGCCGGCGGCAAGCCGGAACCTCAGTGAGAAAGAGAGTTCCGCAAGACGCTGCGCTTCCGCCTGAAGGCGGGACTCCAACCCAACGGTTTTTCGCGCAAGCTTTTCAGTTGGAGTACCGGCTTCAGCCGGGCAGCGCAGATTGGTGCGGACATGTCGTTGCGCACTTGGCTTCGCGCTTCCGCCTGAAGGCGGGACTCAACAGCCGCTTTGAACTGGCTCATGATCGGGGCTCTGGCGAAAAAGCCATAAAAACATTGAATTCTCAGATTGCCGTAACATTTTTCGC
>CAZYHO010000664.1:0-2673 GCA_964647495.1 uncultured Akkermansia sp.
CTCGGGAGAGTTCCGGTTTGACAGTTCTGGCCTGTGGAAGAACTTTTCCGGGATGAAAACAGCGACGATCGACGATTTGCGGCACCGGCTGACGACGGTGTTTTCCTGGCTGGAGGCCGGAGAGGATGTGGTGGTGAAATCCGGGGCCGGCAAGGATCCGCGGACCTCCGCGCCGCCGCCGCCAGTGGACTGGACCCGGAGCGCCGCGTTTCGCCGTGACCGCACGGGAGAACCAGTGCTGTCGCGGCAGGATCTGGACGCGCTGTTCGAGGACTTGCGCGGCTCTTACTGAAGGGCGGGATTCATGAATTGCGCGGATACCAGTTTCCTGATATCGCTCTACGGGTCGGATGTGAACAGCGCCTCGGCGCAGGCCCACGCCGCCGCGCGCACGGAAGTGGGCGGGCATCGTAGCTATGACATCATTCACGTGGCCGCTGCGAAGTTGCCGGGCGCCACAGATTTCTGGAGTTTCGATGAACGTCAGAGGAGGCTCGCCCAGGACGAGGGCATGAATGTGGGGCCTTGACCGGCGCCACGGAAGCCATGGCCTCGGCAGGAAATGGGGCTCGCGTCCTCCCTTCGCTCCGCCGAATTCATGGGCTGGACGAGTGAGTTGAAGGTTGGACGCCCGCGACGTCGGGGCGTCAATAAAGCGGTGCAACAGCACTCGCAGTCCATGACGCTGGCACACCCTGCCAACCGCAAGCTTGTCAGTTCGCCTGGGGTTTGGAATCGAGCAGCTCGGACTCGAGGCCAGTCATGGTCAACAAGGGCAGGACATTGTAACGGCCTGTGTCGTCATAGACGATTACGTATGGTGCCTTCGGCGGGAGCGAAATGTAGTCCCGGTGCGGTACGGGGTATTCCTTGCCGTCGGCCATGCGAAGCTTGAACGGCACACCACTGGCCACCGCAGATTCAATCTGTGTCCTCGTCATGAACAAACGATGAATCATCCCACTGCCGCTGGCAAACGGTTCTTCTTTACTGACTGACTGCCAGGAATTCGCTTCGAGGGGCGGGAAGGCAGATCATGGGCACGTGTCATGGTGGTGGTGGGTGAGAGGGGGGCCGCCGGCTTCGTGGATTCCTTCCGCGCGCTGCATCCCGGCGCAAAAGGCCGTTATTCCTGGTGGACCTGCCGCACCCACCATGACACGCTCCCCGGTCACTGCCGCCGTTTGCGCCGGGCGGCGAGCAGGAGCTTCAGACAATCGCCCACTTTCGGCAAGCTGGCGGGATTGAGCCAGGAGCGTCTGATCCAGAAGCCGGGAATGCTGGCCGAATCGATCCGTTCCTCGGATGCGCCGAATTCCACCAGCATGTCGCCGTTGCGCCGGTAGAACCGGTGCTGCCGCTTCTGCGGATCGAGAATCCAGTATTCCTGCACGCCGTACGATTCATAGGCGGCGAATTTCCTCCCGGTGTCGTTCCTGGCTGTCGCGGGCGAGAGAGCCTCCAGCACGAAGGTCGGGGCAAAGGGCGCGTGCGTCTCCGGCAGCCGCGACGCCTGTGCCTTGGTGAAATACGCCAAATCCGGCAGGAAAGTGTCCCGTACGCTCAGCCGCACGGCGACCGTTTCCCGGTGGAGTTTGCCGAGATCCGCTTCCTCCTCAATATAGGCCCTCAGCAAGTGGTCCATAAAACTGATCAGATCGGCGTGTTTGAGATTGACGGGAGAGTGCATGGCGATTTCATCCGGCGATGAGGTCCGCACAGACGCCCGGTTGCAGCCAGTCGAGGAATTCCTCGGACGTCATCAATCCCTTCGCGGGCGGGAGGGCTTTCTCCAGAGTCGCTGGCATGGCGGCACTCTAACAGCACCCCCGGCTCGCCGCAACCACGGGCGCGGTAACCCGCCGATCCCCGGCGGTTTTCAGCTCGATGCAGCCATCGAACGCATAAGGCCCGACGAAAATGATGCCGCTGCCAATGGTGACGTTGGTCAGGCCCGTGCAATAGGCGAACGCATAAGGCTTTATGGAGGTGACGCCATTGCCGATGACGTTTGGGGCAATCCGTTTCCGTTGGGACTGTGTTCATGCGCTGGCCTTCACGGCTTTCCGAGGTGCTGGCTTCTTGGCGCGTACCGGCCTGGCGACGAAGAAGCTGTTCTTGTTGACGAGGACTCCGGGGAAAAGTTCCTCCCCTTCAGCGTCCTTCCGCAACTCTTTCATGAGTTCGACTTTTTCCTCAGCGGTGAGCAAGTGCAGCGGTTTTTTCATGGTTGAAGGTAGCTATCTGCGGATGGGCGAACAGAAAATCAATCATGAGGTGATGGCTCCACGTTCTGCGTACCATCGCCCCACCAAGGCTGGCGGGGAACCAGCCGGCGGTGGCCTTGAGATGAAAGCAATATTCGCCCCGTGGGTCGGCGGCGATCATTTGCCGGAGTTGAGCAAGACTGAGCGCGGCAGCATCAGTGTTGTGGTAATGACGCCATCGTTTGGCGGCGAGAAGCGCGAACTCACGCGCGTCCGCCGCCCGTGCGCGCAGAACCTGATCATCCACATTTGGCACCCGCCAGCGCGTCGATGAGATCACATCCGCGTTATCGGCAAAGTACAACGTCACATTGGCAGGTTCATCCTCGTGGATCACAGCAAACGTGATCGGAATGGCGGGTGCTTCGAGGGGTGGGCAGACAGTTCATAGGTCTTGGATGGCGGA
>CAZYHO010000665.1:0-2670 GCA_964647495.1 uncultured Akkermansia sp.
CACGCCCCGCGGGCTTCCAGCCTGCGGAACCGTTTTTGACCACGAATTTCACGAAAGGCACGAATCATAGGCAGAGGCCTGCTCCGTGTGTATTGAACGGCGGCGGATATTATTGGTGTGATTCGTGTGATTCGTGGTTCATCACGGGACGCAACGGTGTTCGAGTCAGCTCAACAGGTTCTTCGATGGGTTTGGTGTGGGGAGCGGGACGCTCGGTGCGGCCGGCATGATGCCGGCCGCGGCGGGCGGGACGCGCCGCCCTACCCGGGAACTGGAATGGTTTGTTGCCGGGTTGAGGTCTGGGAAAGGGCGAAGGCAACAGGAAAAGCTTCTTTTGAGGGTCGTCAGTTTTTGCTCGACAGATCCTGTGGATTAGTGGCTATTTTCCTCCAATGCGGGCAATTCCTCCACGCGGGATTCGTATTCGGCTTCGGACACAACCATCACCGATCCCGAGAGAAGCACGATCCATCGCCGGCCATCGTGCATCGGCGCGGTGGCCAGCACCACGGTCCTGGAGGAATCATTGGTGGTGAGCCCGGTAGTGTATTCCAAAGCCAGCGGCTGTCATCCGGGGATCGTGGGGGGAGTGTGCCGAACGCTTGCCGGGAGTTCCGGTTTTCAGCCTTGAACGGAGTGCCGCGCATTCTGTTGACGGGGGGCTGGTCGCGCTGATGTGCGGGACAGGGTGTGTTTTCCATATTGCACATTGCAGGGGATTGTGTATTATTTGCGAAACGCTATTAGCCATGAGCGACACCCATTCATTGCCACTGCCCGTCATCCAGTCGTTGCGGAAGCTGGGCCGCGATCTGGCCCTGGCCCGGCGCAAGCGCCGGATTTCCACCATCGATATGGCTCAGCGCCTTTTCGTGAGCCGGTCCACGCTCTGGCGGCTGGAGAACGGAGATCCGAATGTGTCGGTCGGCACCCTTGCCACCGCTGCCTTCATTCTGCATTTGCATGACAGGCTGGCCGATCTCGCTTCCCCGGGGGAGGATCAAGTTGGCTTGTCCCTGGAGGAACAGCATTTGCCGAAGCGCATTCACCGGGCGCGGTCATGAATGTGGAAGTCCATCTCGACTGGTGTGGGCAAACGCACCTCGTGGGTCGTCTCTTTGGAGCTGCCAGAGGAACGGCCGTCTCGTTTGAGTATGAGCGTGACTGGCTCGCCCGTGAGGATGCCTTCTCCATCGATCCCACCTCGCTACCTTTGCGCTCTGGCCAGCATCATGCGCCTGTCTTGTTTGGGGCCATTCAGGACTGTGGCCCGGACCGCTGGGGGAAAATCCTCATCGAACGGGCGGTAAGGAGGAGAATTCTCGCTCAAAAGCCGTATCGGGAACTGGACTATGTGCTGGCTCTGGATGATGCCACCCGCCTCGGCTCGCTGCGCTTCCGGCTTTCCGGTGAATCCGTCTTCCTCGCTCCCAACACCGGCACATTGCCTCCCTTGGTGAAGCTGAATGTGCTGATGATGGCTGCCGATGCCATTCATCAGGATACCGAAACGGCGAAGGATTTGCGCTTCCTGCTGGGGGCGGGATCGCCGCTGGGCGGAGCCCGGCCCAAGTCCGCCGTCGAGGCTGCGGATGGAAGCCTGGCGATCGCCAAATTTCCCAAGCCGGATGACGCGCGGGACATCGCTGCCGGTGAGGCTCTGGCGATGGCCCTGGCTCGTAAGGCAGGCATCCAAACAGCAGAAACCCAATTGCTCCGGGTGAAAGACCAGTCGGTCATCGTGGTGAAACGCTTTGACCGGGAGAACGGTCGGCGCGTCCCGTTTATTTCCGCCGCCACGCTGTTGGGTCTCTCTCCCGCCAACGCGGGTTCTTACACGCTGTTGGCGGATGGCATCCGCCGATTTGGAGACGATGTGGCCGGAGATCTGAGGCAGCTTTGGCGCCGCATGGTATTCTCGCTGCTGGTCTGCAACTTCGACGACCATTTGCGCAATCACGGATTCCTCATGCGCGCGCCGGGGCGCTGGGCCTTGTCCCCGGCTTACGACATCAACCCGGTGCCCGCCATCGACCAGGTGCATGTGTCGCAAACGCCCATTGCCGAGGAAGCCGGCGAGCCTTCCCTGCACGCGGCCCTCCAGGCCGCGGCCCGGTTTGGTCTGAAGAAGGGCGAGGCCAAAGATCTGCTGGGCCAGGTTCTCTCGGTTGTCGGAAACTGGAAAAGCGTCGGCCGCGCGCTCAAGATCAAAACCACGACACTGAACACTTACACCACCGCTTTCGAGCATCCTCTGATCGAGGAAGCCCGGCATCTATGAGAATGATGGCAGACACCCGTTTTTGAAGCGAGGCCCTGGAACGGGCGGTCAGCAAATGGACCGTGACCGTAAATTGAACCCGGAAGTGATGCGGCGCCTCCGGCCCGCACGCCCCGCGGGCTTCCAGCCTGCGGAACCGTTTTTGACCACGAATTTCAGGAATGGCACGAATCATAGGCAGAGGCCTGCTCCGTGTGTATTGAGCGGGCGGCGGATATTATGCGTGTTATTCGAGTGATTAGTGGATTAGTGGCTGTTCTCCTCCAATGCGGGCAATTCCTCCACGCGGGATTTGTATTCGGCTTCGGACACAGTCATCACCGCTCCTGAAAGAAGCACGATCCATCGCCGGCCATCGTGCATCGGCGCGGTGGCCAGCACCACGGTCC
>CAZYHO010000666.1:0-2659 GCA_964647495.1 uncultured Akkermansia sp.
CAGATTCGCTTCATTCGCGTTCATTGGCGTTCATTCGCGGTTAATTGAACCGTATCGGGTTTATGGCCGCGCGGCGAGAGCGGGTTGCCCGGTGAGTGATTTCAGTGTGGCGAGGCCTTTCTCGGACTGATCGCCGCACATTTTGTCGCAGTCGACGAAAACGCCCATCGCCTTGCCCAGGAAGTTGTTGTCGCCATGGAGGCTCCAGGTGACGACTGTCTTTCTGTCTTCGGGCGTGAAAGTGCCACGAAATGCCGGATAAGCCGGATTGTCTCAGATTGAGACGATGGCCTGGAAACCGCCGTAAGCCATTTTGGAGCAGTCAAAGGGAAGGACGACATCGGGATTGCGCGCCGGACAAAATTCGTCCATGCGAGAATCGGCCATGACTTTGGCGTTCACTTCATCGCGGTGGGCGCGTGATCGATAGACGATGTAGGCGAAAACAACAGTCTCGTCTTCTTTCACTCCGGTGAGGTCGAGAAAGGAAAACACGCCTTCGATGCGGGCATCATCGAGGACGCATTCCTTGTAATCCAGCGCGCCGTGTTCCTTCCAGATCGCGGCGGCGGCGGAGGCCATTTTTTTGTAGGCTTCGAGGTTGGCTTTGGGAACGGGGACGACGAAACCGTCCACGTAGGTGTCTTGCGGGGTGCTCATGGGTTGTTGCATGTGGCCGGCCCGATCGGAAGGATCGGCCGGATGTTCAGGTGGTGGCCGAGAGGCCGAAAAAGCTGTCGATCCACTCGCGGGCAAAGCGAAGGTTGGCGCGGATCATCTCCGGGGACTGGATGGTCTTGGCGACGAGCATGGAGCCCTGCCAGAGCGAGTTGAGAAACCATGCCACACGCTCCACGTCGAAGTCCACCACCGGCGGATGTTTCTCCTTGGCGGCGGCGAGCATGGTTTTCACGTTCTCGGTCCAGTGGGTGAGATGGTGCGCGGCGTTGTCACGGAAACCGGGATGCGCAAGGGACATCTCCTGCGACAACATGCCCACGACGCACGTGCAGGGTTCGTCGGGATTGCGGGTGAAGCCGTCCATGATCTCGAAGAATCGATGCAACTGGTCGAGCGGATCAGCCTTCGCGTCCTGCCACGCCTCGGCATAAAGCGCCGTGCCATGCGCCCCCCACGCATCCGCCGCCGCCAGCCCGATCGCCTCCTTGCTCTCAAAGTAATGAAAAAAACTCCCCTTCGTCACGCCGGCCTCGGCGCAGATCGCATCGACCGTCGTGGCCGGAAACCCCTGGCGCAAAATCAGCCGCATCGCCGCCTCCACCAGCTTCTGGCGGGTCACGGCAGGATCGCGTCTGGATGGACGGTTCATCGATTAAACCAACTGGTTGGTATATACTTCGCCGACCGCGCTGCGGCAACTCTTTTTTTGAGGTTTTTTTCGGAAAGGCCCGCCCCTTCTTTTTTGTCGGGGTCCGTTCCGGTTCAATGATGAGCCGTTTTTCGTGCTCATGAACGGCGGGTTCAACGTGCGCCAAACTCCAGCTCATCCCGGAGGGATGGGCGATCATGAGCAATGCTGACGATCCGGGTGGTTCGCCATCTTCTTGTTGCCAGGCGCGTTCGGGGGCCGTAGGACTCCGCGCAAATGACGGCCCATGACGAAGGCGGTTTCCGTCTTCCCCTGTGATTCCCTCCCCCCCCTCTGATCCGGACAGCGTGTGGCTGCTCAAGCCCGCTCACCGGGCTCACCTCGAAAATCAGATTCCCAGCCATCCGTCATGAAGCCGTTTCGTTTTCCCCACCGTCTGGGATCTGTGTTGCTGGCGGTTCATCTTGTCGAGCCCGTGCAGGCGGACTTGATTGCTTATGACGGAGCCGACTACGCGCCGACCGCATCGATCGCGGGCCTGAACGGCGGCACCGGGTGGAACGGGGCATGGACGGGGATCAACAATGTGGTGAGCGGAAGCCTGGTGATGAACGGGGTCGCGACAACCGGCAACCGGTTCGTCACTGAAGGCGGCAACTTCGGATCGTCGCGGGTGATCGCGACCGCCGGATTCGAGGCGCTGCTGAACAACGGACGATTCGGCAAGGACGGGACGACCCTCTGGTTGAGTTATCTGTTTCGGGCGGTCTCGAACAGCGCGAACAATTACTCGAATATCGCCCTCTACGATGGCCCGGTCAGCAACGAGAACCAGGTGCTGTATCTCGGCGTGCCCACCGGCCAGTCGACGCTCACCATTTACTCACCACCGACCAACACGTATGTTCCGTCGTCGGTCTCGGGCATGAATCCGCAGACGCTGTTCATCGTGGTGAAGTTGATGTTCGGGACAGCGAACGGGGACCGGGTGTTTCTGTATGTGAATCCGTCGGTGGACTTCGAGCCGACGAGCAATCACGCCGCGGTGGCCAACGACCTCAACTTTCAGTTCGACCGCGTGTTTTTTGCCTCCGGCCAGACCGCGACGATTGCCAGCTTCGACGAGATCAGGCTCGGTGAGACGTTTGCCGATGTGGTTCCGCTGGCGCCGGACCGCTACGTGGTGACCCAACGGGCCTCCTTCCCCGCCTCCGCCACGCGTGGCACCGCGATTTCGCCGTTGGTGCAGGACGCTCAAGGCCGGTTCTTCGGTGCGGCGCCTGCTGGCGGTGCCGCGGGGGCGGGCAGCGTGTTTCGCGTCAACGAGGA
>CAZYHO010000667.1:0-2653 GCA_964647495.1 uncultured Akkermansia sp.
CGTCGATTTTGCGGCGGAGCTGGCGGAGGGAATCGGTGTGGAGGAGGCGGGCGAGTTCTTCGTGGAGCGGGGCGAGGTACTCTTCTTCGGCGGCGAGGGCTGCCTGATATTCGTCGGCGGAGGCATTGAGGGTGCGGGCGCGGACTTCGAGGAGGCGGCGGGCGATCTGTTCTTCGATGTCGAGGGCTTCGAGGCGCTCGGCGGAGGCGTCCTCGGGGACTTCGAGGACGATCGGGTCGATGACGCCGGCGCGCGAGGCGGTGAGCTGGCGTGCGGCGGCGTCGTGCGCTTCGACGAGCGGTTTGCCTTCGGTTTCCAGCCAGGCGGCCAGGCGTTCCTGGTAGGCGTCGGGATCGGGATTTTCGGCCTGGAGGCGGGCGATGGCTGAGTGGATGCCGGCCTGAGCCTCGCGCAGGTCGGCTTCGGCGGGCGAGGCCGGCGGCGGCAATTCCTCGCCTCTTTCGGGCGGCAACGGATGGATCTGGTCCAGTCTGGCGGCGCGTTTGGCCTGCTCGCGGAGGTCGTGCTCGTTGGCGGCCAGCCAATCCGCGAGCCTTGTCTGGTACTCGGTGGCGTCTATGCGCTCTTCTCTGAGCATCAACTCGAGTTTCGCGAGATCCAGATCGAACCGGGCCTGTTGGACGGTGAATGCGGCTTCCAGAGCCTGGATTTCCTGGGCATTCGGCTCGCCGATGCGTTCAGCGAGCCCTGAGGCGATCAAGCCGACCGCGCCTGCGAACCCCAGGCCGAAGGCGATCGATGACGCCGCAGGAGGATGAGTCGTTTTCATTTTTTCGGGAATTGAGCGGGTTTTACAACGCCGACGGAGTCGGCGGCAAGCGTAAAAGAAAAAAATGGAGCTTGAGAGCTTGAGAAAGAAAACGCCCTGACGGTGTCCAGGGCATCACGGCGCCGGGGCGGCGTCTCGAATCCGCCGCAAGACGTGCTGAATTTCGGTATGGCGGTGCGCCCAGTCCGGCAGCGCGGAGAGAATGGCTTCTGCCTCCTGAGAGCGGCCGAGGTGGCCGAGGGCCTCGGCGCGGAGGCTCAGGGCGAAGGGGTTGCGGGAGGCTGGTTCGGGCAGCGTCTGAAGCTCTTCGAGCGCCTGCTGCCATTGTTCCTGAAGAACGAGGGCGTGGATTTCATCGATGTGAAGGTCGCTCAGATGGGGTTCGAGTTCCCGGGCGAGCGTGAAGGCATCGACGGCTTTCTGGAATTCCCGCTGACGGAGCCAGACACGGCCGAGGTGCTGGGCGGCGACGCCTTTCATCGACGGAACCTTGAAGTGGTCGGCGAGGACGGTCAATTGCATAGCAGCGGCGGCCGAAGTCCCCAGTTCTCCCGCATCGTAGGCGCTTCCCGCGAGGTTCGCCCAGGCCGACATATTGTCCGGTTCTTTTGAGACGACATCGATCCACAGAACGACCGCGCTGCGATAGTCGGCGGCGCGGTCGCGCGTGGCGGCCAGGAGGAGGATGGCCCAGAGAGGGAGGCACACCGCCAGCGTTACGGCGGCGTGTTTCCAGGAGCGCAACAGGAAGCCGGCCGCCGCGAGCAATACGATGAGCGCACAGGCGGAGGGGAAGTGCATCCGGAAATCGATGGCCGGCTCGAGGGGGACGGGCAGGAAGGAGGAGGTGGCGCCCAGCACAAACAGGAAGCCGGCCAGCGGCGCCCAGAGCCACCGCCACCGGCGGGCGGCCAGGGCGACCGAACCGAAGATGGCGCAGAGCAGCAGGGCGTACGGCAGCCAGTCCGTGAGCGCGCGGGCGGCCCGGGGCATCGGATAGAAGATGAGGGGGGCGGGCCAGAGGACGAGCTTGAGGTAATTGGCTATGACCCGGCACTGTGTCTTGAAGTAACTCCATGGGTGGGCGAGTTCGGGGATATCGTCCATTTCGCCGATGCGCACGCCTGAAAGCAGCCACGGGATGATCGTGAGGAGTGACCCGGCGTGGGCGATGTAAAACCACCGGCGGCTGCGGAAAAGGTCCCGCCATGAGGGGAAGACGAGCACGCGCTCGGCCACGAGGAGAACAAACGGGGTGACCGCACCCGTTTCCTTGCACAGCATGGCGAAGGCGGAGGAAACCCAGGCGACGCCCAGCCAGGAACGCTGGTGGCGTGGCGAGGACGCGGCGCGCAGGACGGCATAGATGGCGCCGAAGATGAAGAGCGACATCATCGACTCCATGCGCTGGAAGACATAGGCGACGACGATCGAATTCAGGGGATGCACGACCCAGAGGGTGGCGACGGACAGTCCGAAGAGACGGCCGAAGGGAAACGAGAGACGTTTCGCCCCCAGGGCGATCGATTCCGCCAGGAGGATGGCACAGAACCAATGGATCAGGAGATTGATGGCGCGGTATCCGGATGGGTTCAGGCCGGAAAACTGGAAATTGACCAGTGTGACAAGTCCGGGAACCGGACGGCGGTCGAACTCGATGGACGTGGAATGCGCGCGGAAGACCCGCCACCATTCGTGCGGATGGCGGAAATCCTCGTTCTGGACAATGGCGACGATGTCGTCGAAAACAAAAGGCCCCGGCCAGGCGGGCGCATAGGCCCACAGAAGCGCCTGAAATACCACGATCCAGTACACAAAGCGGAAGGTGCCGGAGAGGCGGGATTCCATTCGCGCCGCAAGGGG
>CAZYHO010000668.1:0-304 GCA_964647495.1 uncultured Akkermansia sp.
CGTCGTCGCCACAAGCTGGCCGAGGGCGACCTGCACAGGGGACAGCCCCATCGACTTGAACCGGCGACCATAGGTTCCGGCCAGCCCATAGGAAAACGCCGCGCCCAGACATGCCAGCATACCCGCCAAGGCAAAGCCGCTTCCATCCAGCAGATTGCCGCCAAGCAGCACCACGGCGCCAAAAAAGCCGAAGGCGATCCCGATGGCCTTGTTAGCGGTCATCCGCTCATCCGCCAGCAGGAAATGCGCGATGATGATGGCAAAGATCGGCGTGGTCGCGTTCAGGATCGACGCAAGACCGCTG
>CAZYHO010000668.1:314-2641 GCA_964647495.1 uncultured Akkermansia sp.
CCCAGAACAGAAGGCTGAAGGGGAGCATATTGTTCAGAAGTCCCATAATCAGGAAGGCGGGAATTGCACATCCCTTGAACGGCCACGCCTCGCCGCCAAGGCGCAGCACGAACACCAGCGCCAGTGCGGCAAGGCCGGTTCGCGCCAGAACGACCGTCAGGGGCGGCAACTCCCGCACCGCCACTGCGGCAAAGAAGAACGCGCCGCCCCAGAGAAAGGAAAGCAGGAGCAGCAGCGTCCAATCCTGATATGTCATCCGCATTGCCGAGACCCATCATTGATATGCTGCGCATCCTTACCACGCTCTCCAAGTTGGCGTCTGGCAGTTTTCGGACCTCATCATCAGGTCCGCCTCGTCAAGCCGGTTGGCTTGAAACAGTGGTGGCGAATGTTCGATTTTGACACATGCAACGAGGCGCGGCTGCGGCGAGACCCGAATTATGAGGGCGTGTTCCTTACGGCTGTCAGGACAACCGGCCGCTGTTCCAGCGCCTGCGTGTTGACCGGCGTGGAATAAGGGCTCTGACTCACTTTTGATGACGTCGTCCCTTCTCCTCTACGCTGTCGTTGTGATGCGGGCTTTCAGGAGTGCGATGCCGGCGCGGCCATACATCTGGCGTTTCAGGAGTTTCAGGCGATTGATCTGGCCTTCAGTCTGGCCGTTCGACCACGGCTCGCTCAGCGCTGCGGAGACGGCGGCTCGATCCTTTTGCAGGCCGCGGGCGAAGGCAGACAGCAGGCTGCCCTCCGCCCTGGTGAGCCAAGCGCCGAGTTGGTCGGCGCTTCGGTTGCGCACCATGCTTGTGAACTGTTCTGCAAGCACTCTGGCTTGCGTCAGGGTCGGTAGCGCTGTTTCGATCTGCGCCACCAGAAAGGAATCTGCCTCGCTCAGGTGGTCGCGTCCGGTGGTCAGAAGACGCGCAATCCGCCGTGCTGGCGGTGATTTTCCGCCACCGATCGGCAAAGCCCTCTCGGCGGGACGCTGACGGGTCGCCCACTCGCCCACGACCCTGAGGCTGCCGCGGAAACCACAGGCCCTCAGCCGCCGCCACAGTTCGGCACTATTGCGGCACCCGCCCGACCATTCCGTTTCCAGCCGCGCGAGCCAGGGCGCCAGACTGCTCTCCCGAATGCGGAACACGTCCTCACGCTCGCCCCGCAGGATCTGGCGGACGAGCTTTCGGCTGAGCCCGGTTCGGCGGACGATCTGCTTGATCGGGGTGCCGTCCTTGGCCATGTGCCGAACCATCTCGTTGGTCTGCTGTCTCCGTCGAAATCCCTCGTATTGCAGCCTTTCCGCCGCCGTCAGCAGTGTCGGGTCCAGTCGGGTGCTGCCAATCGCCTTGCGGATGGCAGGCATGCTGCTCTGGACCGCCGACAGAAAGGCCGCGCCGGCATTCTCGAGCAGGTGCCAGCGATCGGCGACCTGGACCGCCTTGGGCAAGGCTTTGGCGATGGCGCTGCCATAACCGCCGTTGCGGTCGCGAGCGACCATCTCGACCTGCGGATGGGCGCGCAGCCAGGCTTCGACCGTGGCGGGCTCGCGATCCGGCAACAGATCGATCACCCGGCGTCGTTCCAGATCACAGATCAGCGTGCCGTAGCGCTGTCCCTTGCGCCAGGCCCAGTCGTCGATGCCGATGACCCGTGCTGCCGCCACGCTGCCATCGTCTGGGTCAATACAAAGGCTCCGCAGGAATGTGTCCTTGCTCACGGACAGCATGAGCCGCTGCCCGAGCGCCTGTGCGGCACGTCCGCCGAGCGCCAGCGCAAGATGACGGATCAAGCCCTGCATGCGCGCTGTTCGTCTTGCGTGGGGACGGGTCAGACCGGGATCGAGCCGCTCGGCAAAGATCGCGCGACAGCAGGTGACCGAGCCGCACCAAAATCGCCTGACCTGAACCATAAGGCGCACGTCACAGCCATGCGCCGGTAGATCGGCAAGGTGGCGGCGGTAACGGCTGTGAACCCTTTTAGATCGCGACCCACAACAGGGGCACGTCGCCCAACCCTTCGCACTTCTGGCAGAAATCTCGATCCGTCTGCGGTCGAGGCCCACTTGGTCGACCACAAGCCCGACAGGCAGGAGCTTCTTCACGTTCAGGCCCGGCATCAAATCTCCCCTGAGCAAACCATGCCGAGCAGGTAGGAGCATCAGGCCGAAAGCCTCATCAAAAGTGAGTCAGAGCCCAAAAGGGACCCCTCTGGCGATGTGGTGAGCAGGCCCGTGGCGGCGTAGCTTTCCAGCTGGCGCAGCCGACGCGGGCCTGCGTCTCGAGAGCATTCAGGCTCGTGTTTTGATGCGCCAGCTGTCGTTGCCGGTTTCG
>CAZYHO010000669.1:0-2640 GCA_964647495.1 uncultured Akkermansia sp.
GTGCGCGGCGTGCTCCTCACGCATGAGCATGGCGACCACACGCGCGGGCTCGATGTGCTGCTGCGCGGCGCGCTGGCGGGCGTTCCGGTTTTCGCCAACCAGCACACCAGCGAAATGGTGCGCCGCTCGCTCCGGTCACACGCCGCCTGGCGCATCGTCGAAACCGGAAGCTGGTTCGAGTGGGCCGGCTGGCGCGTCGAAACATTCTCCGTGCCGCACGACGCCGTCGACCCGATGGGATTTGTGATCGAACGCCGGGAGACGGCAGAAACCGCGAAAGAGGGCGGACGCGGCCCGCGGCTCGGCGTGATCAGCGACCTCGGGCACGCGACAACCGCGGTCATCGCCCGGTTGCGCGAACTGGACGGACTGTTCGTCGAGGCCAACTACTGCCCGCAGTTGCTGGCGGCCGACACGCGCCGCCCGTGGGCAACCAAACAGCGCATCGCCAGCCGTCACGGCCACCTCAGCAACGACCAGGCGGCCGACCTCGTCGCCCAGGTGCTCTCCCCCCGGCTGCGCCGCCTCTGGCTCGGCCATCTCAGCGGCGATTGCAACCACCCGGACGTGGCCACCGCCGTGCTGCGCCGCGCCCTGCACGCGCGCGCCGCGGCCCATGTGGAAATCTGTTGCGCCTCGCAGAACGAACCCACGCCATTTTGCGCCTTGTAAGCAACTCTCTGGACACCGGTTCGAAGGAAGGGCATGATCCGCGAAACAATCCCTCGAAATCCCCCTGAGCCACGCTATCCCCAAGGACAGCCCATTCCCGTATTGCCGCCATGATTCCTCCAATCGAAACCTCCGATCCGTCCTTCGACTCCGAGTGGCTGGTTTTCGCCTGCTCTCGGTGCGCGCACCCGTTGAAGATCCGCGCGGGCCAGCCGGAGGGCCTGTTCCGCTGCCCCTCCTGTGAGCATGAGCAGGCGGCGCCCCAGGCCACCGAGAAGGGAGGCGCCTTTCTGCCGGGCCTCCCTGCGGCCAAAGATCCGGTCTTCGAGGCAAACCTGGCGGTCGACCGCCTCAGCAACGTCCAGTTCCGCCGCCTGGACGATCCCGCCCTCGCCATCCCCGAGGAGGGCATCCGCGTGCGCAAACGCAAGCGCCGTCCGAATCAGGCCCTCATCGACGCCAACGCGCCGGAATGGGAAACCGGACCAGGCGCGGAACCAAAGTCCCCGCCGCCGGGCGCCGAAGGCTCATGGGAGGAGGTTCGGTCCACCACCCTCAAACAGGAAGTGCTCGAGGACGGATCCGTCGTCGAGCACCGCAAACGAACGCTCCGCAAACGCCTGCCGCCCGCCGTGCAGAAGGCTTGGGCTCTCCTCACGCGCGCGGGATCAGTGAGCCTGGTGGTGCTCGGGCTTTTCGTGCTCCTGGGATCCGCCGTCGCCGGATGGTACCTGGCGCGCAGCCAGACGCCGGTCGTCGCCCAGGTGGTCGAGGTCGAAGAATTCCCCGAGCCTTATTTCCCCACGATGGACGAAGGCACGGCGGCAGCCGAATTGGTCAAGGAGTTCCTGCTCGCGGACTCGGTGGAAGGGAAGCTTCCGATGGTGCGTTTCCCCGAGAAGGTGAAACCGCTCATGGAGCTTTGGTACAAGGGGCGCCCGGACAGCCCGATCAAGGCCACCCGCGACGAACTCTCGGAAACAATGCTGACCAAATTCCTGCACATCGATGGCACGAAATTCATCGTCGTCACGCTGCTCACCGAGCCCGATCTGGAGTACAAAATGTTCGCCGTCGAGTCGAATGAAGTGGACGGCTTGAAGGTCGACTGGGAAACGGCCGTGGGTTGGCAGGCGATGACAGTCGATGAGTTCATCAAAGGCAAGCCGACCATCCCTCAGCCCTTCCGCGTGCAGGCGGAGCCCGGTGACTATTACAACGGCCAGTACGCGGACGACAGGAAGTGGTGCGCCGTGGATCTGACTTATCCGGGCAATCCCGACTTCCACCTCTTTGGTTATGTCGAACGCAATACCCCGCACGGGGATCGTCTCATGGAGCTGATCGGCTACAAGGAGACGCGCGACGAGGAGGGCAAGCAGAAATGGTATTTGCTGAATGGCTCCAGCACGGCCCTTGTCCTGGGCATCGCGTATCTTGCCGAGGGCAGTGATCCCAAGCAGGTGACCATCCACGAGATCCTGCACGAACAATGGTTCCTGAAGGATGGGCCGGTCATCGGCAGCGCCCGCAAGCCCGCCACCGGCCGCTAACAATCGCGCCGTCACACCCGCATGACGCCCGGCCAGCGAAGATCACGATCCTGCGCCCCCTCCTTCCCGCCGCTTTTGGCCGTGGCCGCCCTGGCCGCGTCGCTCCATGCCATCGCCGGCCCCGCGGACACCGCCCCCATCGCGGTGAGGGTCGAACCGCTGGCAGGCAGCACGGGAGCCACCGTGGCCGCGCTCGTCGAGGCCGATCTTCGCGCCTCCGGCGCTTTTGTCCTCACCTCCGGGCCCGCCGGCGCGATGGCAGTGGGGGGCGCCGTGACCGGCGCGGGCCTGGTCGGCCACGTCACCGATGCCGCCGGCGGCGAACTGATGCGCACGACGTATGACGGCCCCGATCTGCGCCGCGCCGCCCACGAATTCGCCGATGACGTGGTCTTCGCGCTGACCGGCCGGCCGG
>CAZYHO010000670.1:0-2637 GCA_964647495.1 uncultured Akkermansia sp.
TGGAGAAGCGCGGCAGGTGGCGCAGGAGGACGCTTTGGCCGGGCCGCCGCATCGGCGGCAAGAGCGCGCCGAGCACGGCGGCCGCTTCTTTGGGACTTCGGCCGGCGGTGGTGATGCCGAAGGCCCATTCATTTTCCATGGCCCGGCCCTGGTTGAACCATTCGTCGGTGAAACCGAACACGACCTGGCCGGCGAGCCCGGCACGCACGACCGCGCCCCAGGCCCAGCCCAGCGCATCGGCTTGCCGCGATTCCCCGTTGCGATGCGTGTCGAGGCCGAACTCGCCGACGACGAGCGGGCGATCACCGGCGAGATGCTGCAAGCGGGCCAGGTAGCGGGAGAACGCGACGCGGTCCTCGAGGTATATATTACACAGCGCGAAATCCGCGTGGCGCGGCAGGAGGCATTCGGTGCTGGGAAAGGTGGCGTAGGCCCAGAGAGCCTCGGGCGCCTCGCGCCTGCCGGTTTCGATCATGCGGTCGAGAAACCGCAGCACCCGGTCCGGCCCCATCCAGCGCACCAGCTCGGCGGGTATCTCGTTGCCGACCACAAAACCGATCACGGCGGGATCGTCGCGCAAACCGCGGACAACCGAGCGCGCCTGCTTCAGGATCGCCCGCCTCGCGCGCCCGCGCCGCAGGAAATCGACATGCGCCGGCCATGGCCAGCCGACCAGGACGCGCAGCCCGGCCGCCGCGCAGGCCTCCAGGAACCAGTGAGGCGGAGGAAAGTAAAGCCGGATCGTGTTGAACCCGAGACCGGCGATCTGGCTCAGATCGCGTTCCACCTGCCCCGGCGCGGGCAGCCCCTCCGGCCCGGAAAATGGACCGTAGGCGACGCCTTTGAGCAGCCACGGCTCACCGGCCGCGTGAAAGAACTTTCCGCGGGCGGTCACGCGGGGCAGGCCGGGCGGCGCTGCTGAGGAGATTTGAGATTTGAGATTTGAGATTTGAGATTTGAGATTTGAGATTTGAGATTCTATTCGGCGCGCAGGTCGTAGCAGAGGAGGCGGCGGCGGGATCCGGTGAGTTCGTCTTTCTCGTTCTGGCAGACGTAGAGCAGGCCGCGGCTGATGGCCGGGAGCGTCCAGGCGCCGCCCGGGGCGACGAAGAGCTGGGCGGTGGCGCGTTTGTGAGCGCCCTGCGGGGTGAGGTCGAGCCAGGCGAGCGTGCCCCATTCGCCGAGCGCGAGGAATGCGCCGTCGGCGAGCAGCAGGCTGCCGCGCATGAAGCCGACCTCGAACGGGCGGCCGCCTTGCGCCGGGGGCAGGGTGATTTCGTGAGTGAGTTTGGTGTGCCAGAGGCGCTCGCCGGTGTCGGCGCTGTGGCAGACGAGTTCGGCGGCGCGTTCTTTTTCGCCGGAGAAGGCGTAGAGGTGGCCGTCGTGGCAGACCGGTGTCGTCCAATGGCAGGCGAGATCTGTGTTTTTCCAGACGGCGGTCAATGATCCGTCGGGCTGGGCCTCGACGAGCGCCGCGCCGTTGCAGGCGCTTTCGGGATCGATGTATGCCTGGGTGACGAGGATGCGATGCGGGCCGCAGAGGACCGGAGCGGAGGCATTGACGGACGTGTAGCGGCTGGCGCGCCAGAAGAATTTGCCGTGGACGGCGCCGGTTGTGGGATCGAGCGAGACGAGGCCGCCGTTGGAGTCGGTGGATTCGTCGCCCTCGCCGCCCTGGAAAACGAGGACACGCGGCTTGCCGTGGAGCACGGCGGGGATGGGCGAGGAGTAACTCTGGCTCCACCCGGTTTTGGCAAACCACTTCACCGCGCCCGTGGCGACGTCGAAGCCGGCCGCGTCCTTTCCGCCCGAGCCGCCGAGGTCGCAGACGAGAACATCGCCATGAACCAGCGGCGTCGAGCCCGAACCGAAGAAAAACCGGGGCACACCGTCCTCGCGGGCACAGTCGCGGCGCCACAGGACGGCGCCGGATTCGATGTCGATGCACGTGAGCACCGAGGTGACGCCGAACGTGAAGACACGACCGCCGGCGATGACCGGGCTGGCGCGCGGGCCGTCGCTGTAGCCGAAGCGATCGCGGTAGGAAACGGGATAGGCGTGCGTCCAGAAACGGCGGCCGGTGCGGGCGTGGAGGCAATCGATCGTCTCGCTGTCGCCGACGCGATGGAACAGGACGAGACGGTCGCCGGCGATGGCGGGGCCGGCGTAACCGGAACCTTTCTCCGCTTCCCAGACGAGCGGCGGACCAGCGGCGGGAAAGTCGCGGCGCAGCCTGGTTTCGTCGGAAACGGGAGCGTCCCTGGCGCCGAGCAGGCGCGGCCAATCGGTGGTGACGGCGCCCTCCGGCAGCGGGCGCGGATCGGCGTGAAACGTGAGGCCGGGCCAGGCATCGCCTTCGCCGGAGGCGGGCGGGTCGGCGCAAAGGCCGTGAGCCAGGGCGATGAGAAGGCCGGCGAGCATCCACAGGGATCGGGACATGGCGCATCCAACCCGCAATGCGCGCGGGATGCAATCAGGCGTTGGCCGATCGCCCGGGCCGCCGCTCAGATCGGCATGTCCGGAGAGGTTGTCGGCAGACGCGTTGGAGTCGCGCCTTCAGGCGGAAACGCGGAGCCGGGTGCGCAATGGCGTGTGCGCACCAAGCTTTGCTGCCCGGCTGAAGCCGGTACTCCAACT
>CAZYHO010000671.1:0-2631 GCA_964647495.1 uncultured Akkermansia sp.
GCTCGGGGGCCTCGGGAGAATCGGGAACCGGGCCATCCCCTGTACGCGGCAACCGCTGACGCGCCCGGAGGATCGCGTCCCACCCCGGAGCTGCGCTTTAATGTCTGAGTTCGAGAACGTGCATGTGCGCTTCGCACCTCTAAAAACGTATGGAAGCGGGCGTGTGTCCTCGCACCGCACACCTCTGAACCATGAACCATGAACCATGAACCATGAACCATGAACCATGAACCATGAACCGTGATTTGACGTTCCTTCAGAACCTGTGTATAGGGAGGGACTCGCCCGGTGGAGCGAGAGGATGAGCGATTTCCTGACTCACGAGTGTGGCATTGCGTTGGTGCGGCTCTTGCGGCCGCCCGAGTACTACCGCGACAAGTACGGCACGGCGCTGTGGGGTTTCCACAAGCTGTTCCTGCTCATGGAGAAACAGCACAATCGGGGGCAGGACGGCATCGGCATCGGCTGCGCCAAACTGCACATGCCGCTGGGCCAGCCGTACATGTTCCGGGCGCGTTTTGGCGGAGTGGATTCGCTGGGGTCGCTGTTTCGCACGCAGCTTGCGGAATTCGAGCGGCTGGCCGACCGCGGCCTGATCGTCCCGCAGGACGGGGAGAGCGTGAAGCGGCACTTCGATTTTGGGGGCGAGTGCCTGATGGGACATTTGAGGTACGGGACCAGCGGGGAATTCTCGACCGCGTCGCTCCACCCGTACCTGCGGCGGAGCAACTGGCCGACGAAGTCGCTCATGGTGCTGGGCAATTTCAACATGACGAACACCGGCGAACTCAACCAGATGCTGGTCGAGCGCGGCCAGCACCCGGTGTTCGGCACCGACACCCAGACCGTGCTGGAGGAGATCGGGTACCATCTGGACGAGCTGCACACGGACATTTACCGCACCGAGCGCGACCGCGGGGTGCCGGGCGAGCGGATTCCCGCCGTCATCAGCGAGCGCCTGGACGTCGGCGAGGTCATCCGGCGGTCCGCCGAGCGCTGGGACGGCGGTTACGCCATCGCCGGCATGATCGGCAACGGCGATTGTTTCGTCATGCGCGACCCGCACGGCATCCGGCCATGTTCGTACTTCATCGACGACGAGGTGATCGCCTTCGCCAGCGAGCGCGTGCCGCTCATGACGGTTTTCGATGTGGCGCGCGAGGACGTGCTCGAGCTGGAGCCCGGCACGGTCGTATTCGTCAAAAGCGACGGCCGCATGCACTGCGACCGGTTCGCGGCCCGGGCCGCCACGCGTCCATGCTCGTTCGAGCGCATCTATTTTTCGCGCGGAAACGACCCGGACATCTACCAGGACCGCAAGCGCCTGGGCGCCGCCTTGGTGCCGCAGATCATCGACGCCATCGGGGATGATTTCGACCGCGCCGTTTTCTCGTTCATCCCGAACACCGCGGAGGTCGCCTACCACGGGCTCATGGACGAAATGCGCCGGTATCGTCGCCGCCAGGTCCGCGACGAAATTCTTGCCGCCGTTCGCGATGGCGCCCTGGACGAAACGCGCCTCGACGAATTGATCATGCGCAACTGGCCGCGCGGCGAGAAAATCGCGCACAAGGACATCAAGTTGCGCACGTTCATCTCGCAGGAATCCCAGCGCACCACCCTCGCCAGCCACGTCTACGACATCACGTACGGCGAGGTCGCTCCGGAAGATGCCCTCATCTGCATCGACGACTCGATCGTCCGCGGCACCACCCTCAAACAGTCGATCCTCAAAATCCTCGCCCGCACCAACCCGCGCACCATCGTCATCGCCAGCACCGCCCCGCAAATCCGCTACCCCGATTGCTACGGGATCGACATGGCGGAAATCGGGAAGTTCATCGCGTTCGAGGCGGCCATCACCCTGCTCCGTGAACGCGGGCAGCAGACGCTCATCGACCAGGTCTACCGCGAGTGCCTCGTCGAAATCCAGAAACCGGCGGCGCGCCAGACCAACAAGGTCAAGGCGATCTACGCGCCGTTCACCGATGAGGACATCAGCCTGAAAATCGCGCAGTTCGTCTACCCGAACGGCCCGCTCCCCGCGTCCGGCCGCACCAACGGCGCCGCCTGGCGCGGCGAAGTCAAGATCATCTACCAATCCGTCACCAACCTGCACGAAGCATTGGGGCCGGAAGCGGGCGACTGGTACTTCACAGGCGATTACCCGACCCCCGGCGGCACCGCCAACTGCAACCGCGCCTTCATTCACTTCTACGAGAAAAAAACCGGCCGTCCCTACGATCTGCCCGGACTCTGACACGAATCGCACAAGGGGCTGTCATCCTCTCCATCGATGATTGAATGATGGGGCGCGGGCTTTCAGCCCTTTATGATGCGTGGCGGCCATTCCTGGGGCGATGCCCCAGGAATGGAGTTTGTCCAATTGAGGGGAGGAATAATGAAGAGGTCCCGGCAAAGGCCACCCTGGAAGGCATGGCGGATTTTTGCAGGAACCGCCTGCGTGTCTTGTGGAAGGTACACGGTTCAGCGGTGCACGGTACACGGTACACGGTGCACGGTGCACGGGATGCAGCGGGACACGGGGCAGAATGTGCGGCGCGAGGACACATGCCCGCTCTGGAACTCAGACGTGAAAGCGAAGCCTCGGGGTGGGACGCGATCCTCCGG
>CAZYHO010000672.1:0-2616 GCA_964647495.1 uncultured Akkermansia sp.
GCTTCGGCGGGCAGCCTGGAATCGATCATGATTTCGACATCACCGAACGACTCGTCGGTCCACAAGACGGGCAGGACCGTTTCCTTCGAGCCTCTGAGCACCCAGTCATCCGCGGTCCAGGCCGATGGCCGGTCGGGCGAGGCTCCGTCCGCCCCGGCGCCTTCCAGTTTCCAGCCGCGCAAATCGACGCCGTTGTAGAGCGGGCGCCAGCCGTCGATGACGGGCGCCGACTCCTCCGGCGTGGCGCTGGTGCCCGGGAGTTCCTTGATCCGGATGTTCCGCCACTCGGTCGGCGACCCCTCGCTTTCCAGGCCGAGATATCCTTTGCGCCAGAGGCACTTGTCGCCGCCGGAAACCTCCTTGCCGTTCACGGAAAGGCGGATCGAGCCGTGGTTGGCGACGATGCGGTAGTGGTTCCATTCGGGCGACGGTTTGCTGCGGAACTCGATCGGGAAGCATCGGCTCTTGTCGCCCTGATGCGTCTGCGGCCGCATGGGCGTCATCGTGGCGCCGTGGATGGGAAAGATGTCCCCGTGTGTCGTGAACCAGACGTTCTGTTCCTTGCCGCCGTACGCGTTGTCGAGAACCTGGACCTCGATCGCGCGCAAAAACGGCTGCCCGACAGCCGGCAGCGCCGACGCCCAGACGAAGATCCCCGCATTGCCGGCCGGCTTGAGGTGCCGCCACTCGAGTTCCAGCTCGAAGTTCTCGTATTGTTTCGGGCTGCGCAGGGCGGCGACCGGTTTGCCGGTGCATGAAATGACGCCGTCCTTGATGCTCCACGTCTCGGGAGCGCCGTTCACGTTCACCCAGCCGTCGAGATCGTTCGCATTGAAAAGCGGCATCCAGCCGTCCGCCTCGGCGGCACACACCCCCGCGGCAACAAGACTCCCGGCGGCGGCCAATGACAGAACGTGAACCATGGATTTCATGCCGCCACTCTGGCTCAGACCGCGGCCCCGCGCAGCGGAAAAATCGACGTCCCACTCGCCGCCACACGCCGCCCCGCTCGCCGGCCACTTCCAAGAGATCCCGCAGTTTGACTGTCCCTCTGCGCGGTCCCTTTGCCCGCCAAGGCTCCCGGGCACGGAATCGGCGGATTCAGGCGCCCGCAATCGATTGACGATCAGTCATATTCAAAAACTTCACCGTTTTTTGAAAGACATTTTCCGTTGGAGCCGTACATTAGGGGCTGCCGTCTGGCCGGCGGTCTCGGGTCGCTGGCCGGCCGTCTCAGCACAAACCGATCTCATCATGGAATACCTGACCACCGCCAATGTCCTCGCCTGGGTTTTTGCCACTTTGGGTTTCCTGTTGATGTTCGTCAGTTACTGGGTGGCCTCGGCGGCTCTTTTTCCGGAGCGTGTGGAGAAGTGCGAGCGGCAGTTCGGCCGGCCCGTGATGACCACGTTGATCGGCCTCTTCGTGTTTGCGCTGCCGATCGTGCTGGGCATTACGGTCAGCAACGTGGCGCCCCCGGCGCTGAAGTTCGTCGGGGTCTTGCTGATCGCCCTGCCACTGCTGTTCGGCCTGGTTGGCAGCGCGGGACTGGCCCGCCGCATCGGATCGGGGTTGCCATCGCCACACGACGCCATGCAGCCATGGCGACGCGTATTGCGCGGGGGTGTGGTGCTGGCGCTGACATTTCTGCTGCCGATCATCGGGCAGTTGTTTGTTCTGCCGCTGATCCTGGCGGCTGGCACCGGAGCGGTGGTGATTTCCTGGTTCGACCGCGAATCGCAGCCTTCCGCTGAACCCGCCGCGGACATGCCGCCGCCCCTGGCCTCGTGACTATTTCGAAACCGGCGCCGCCCGCGTGAGGCGCGGTGTCCATCCTGAATCCACCCTTGTCTTTGACGCTATGAGCAGAATGTGGCGACGTCGATTCATGCAGGTCGCGGCCGCGGGCGGTGCGGCCGGCGGGGCCTTGGGATTTTCCGCGCTCTCCAGCGCGCTCAGCCCGTACTGGTCGCGCCTCGAGGGCGGGCCGGCGCCGTTTCAACCGCCGGCCGCGGCCGAGATCGACGATGCCGCGCACGCGCTCAGCCGCCTCACCTTCGGTGCGCGACCGGGCGATCACGCGCGGGTCGCCGCCCAGGGCGCGGCGGCCTTTATCGAGGAACAACTGACGCCGGAGTCCATCGACGACGGCGCGCTCACCGCGCGGCTGCGGCATTTCGAGGCGCTGGATGTCTCGCCGCGCGGTGAGTTGCTCGATTATTCGCCGGCCGAGCTGCTCGACCAGCTCACCCGCGCGAAGATCCACCGCGCGACCGATTCCCGCCGGCAGTTGTTCGAGGTCATGGTCGATTTCTGGTCCGACCACTTCAACATCGATCCCTCGAAAGGCGACGCCCGCTGGCTCATGCCCGCCGACGACCGCGATGTCGTTCGCCGCCACGCCATGGGCCGGTTCGCTGAGCTGGTCAAATCCTCCGCCCTGAGCCCGTCGATGCTCTGGTACCTCGACGGCCGCCTCAACAGCACACGCGGACCGGCCGACCGGCCAAACGAAAACTACGCCCGCGAATTGCTGGAACTCCATACGCTCGGCGTCCAGGGCGGCTACACGCAGCAGGACGTGATGGAAGTGGCCCGCTGCCTCACCGGCTGGAC
>CAZYHO010000673.1:0-2610 GCA_964647495.1 uncultured Akkermansia sp.
CGGAAGATCGAGGTGGCGCATTTCAAGATGACACTGGCCGGAGGCACGAAGCGGGCGCGTGGGCCGGCAATCGATGCGGCAGGGCTGGCGGCGGTGAACCTGGTGGGCTCGGACGCTGCACCGGAGTTTTCGCACCGGCTGACGAAACCCATCACCCAAGGCTCCTTGCTGGTGAACTTGCGAGCGGAGGCGGATCCGGACGTGCTGGCGCCTATGGTCCTGGACGCGCTGGTGCGAACCATCGATACGATGCCCGGCCTCGCAATCGAAGAACTGCACAGCCAGCATTTCAAACCCGGCCAGCCTGAACCCACGCATCGGGTTGCCGCGGTGGGGTGAATTGCGCACCCTCGTCAGCCTCCATTTGATCATCCGCTCCGCTTGCTCTTTTCGTTGATCGGGCGAGCTATCGCGTGCTCAGCCGCAGATCCACGGCTCTGTTGCGGCCGAGGTGGGAGACGCTGCCAAAGCCTCAATGGTTCTCAATTGTGGCCCTGACAGACTGTCGCACACGGTCGACTCATTCCTTCCAGAGCATTCTCACCCCTCTTTCAGACAGTATTTGCTCACATTCTGCAACCACCTGGCTATCGGTGGATAACTGTGCCAAGGTTTCGAGCATTGAGTTTTGCATCGTTACGTCGTTCGTGGAGTTGAGAAAGGCCAGGGCCTCTTCTGGATGTTCACGCGCAACCTGTTTAAACGCACCGCCAAGGGCATCGAAACGCCCTTCCTTCAGTGAGTATGCGAACTCCAAAGTTTCGGCTGGGTACATTCGAGCCATCTCGCGCGACGCCGCGGCTATCTCCATTGGATCTCCCCACCATGACGACTTCATTACGGCTGACTGCAGTTGGTCGAACTCGAGAACCTCGGCCTTGGCAAGCAGATCAAACGCTTGCCGAATTTTAGCCACATTGGGGCCGGATTCCTCTGCAATCACCCGCCCCGCGTCATCCTTGATCAGTTTTCTCTGCGGCTGGCTCGAGGCGAGCTTTAACAGCATCGCTTCCCTGCCACGGCCACGCAGTTCACCCTCCAATTCGGCCCCCATCAACTGATCGAGATAGTTTTTCGGCAGAGAGGCGATCAGATCAGGCGTATTCGATTGAGACGCAAACAACTCGACGCCCAGCGCATGAATCTCGAGAGGGGAAACCGAATCCGGATGCGTTCGGAGAATATCGAGAGCCAATTGAACATTTCTGTGACTCAGTGAGACGAGGAATTGCGCACGCATTCTGCCCGCCAATGGCACTTGATCCCCTAAGGCACGCAATGACTCCCACGCAGACAGCGGATCGCTCAAAGCCAGCCTCTGTGCCAAGAGCAGGGATTCAAGCTCCGAAACTCTACCGTCGGCGAAGTCGATTCGGAATGCGTCCCACTCATGCTCTGAAACGGGGGCGGCTTCAACGTCCAGCTTTCTGTCCTGTCGTTTGGTGGTCGGGGGCGCTGTGCTCCCGCTTATGCGCTCAACATCCGGCCTGCCTGGCGGATGAAATTCTGAATGATGCGAGCGCTTGAAAAGAAGCGCCGTGGTCATCACCACTCCAAGCACAAAGCATCCAAAACAGAAGCCAACATTGCGCAAGGTGCGACGCATTGAAAGTGCGAGTTTTGATTGTCGAGTCGTTGCGCCGAAGTTGAGAATTGAGTGCGGCTGGTTATTGCCCGCACTCAACCTTAACAGGCTCACCTGACTGCTGGGAATTTGCTTTTTGAGGGGCGGGCAGGCAGATCATGGTGGTGGTGGGTGAGAGGGGGTCTGGGGAGAGAGAGGGAGGTGATGAGGGCTGTGTTGGTGGTGGTTGAGGCGGATTTGGGTGGAATGTGGGCGTGGATGGCGGGGGAAGCGGGTGGAAACGGGCGTGAGGGGCGTGTGAAGGGTGAGCGATGAATAAGGGGGGAGCGACCGCTTCGGTCAAGATTTTTGTTCTTGAGTGCGGGTGGGCAGGTGAACAGGGGCTGGGTCGAGTTTCGGGCGCCGGGGTTCTGGCGCAAAGAGGATGGCAGACACCCGCTTTTCTCGATCCGCACCGGCACCATCAGGGAATGATGGGGAAGCGCAACACACTTGGCGGAAGCGACGGTCTGGTTAAGAGAAGAGTGGGTGTCTCCCATCGGCACATGCGATTTGGCAGTTCTCGGGCAGGGCGACGCATCCTGCCCGCTCAATACACACGTCGCAGGCCTCTGCGCCTATGATTCATTCCTGATTCATTCGTGAAATTCGTGGTCAAGAACGGTTCCGCAGGCTGGAAGCCCGCGGGGCGTGCGGGCCGGAGGCGCCGCATCACTTCTGGGCGCTGCGGCGACAAGAAAACGATCCCTGGTCGCGCGAGAAAGCCGACAAGCAGTTGAGCGCGAGCGCGGGCTCCATTAGTGGGAACGGTTCGACGCAGAAGAGCGCCGACTGGAGGCGAGTCTCCAAAGATACGAACTCCGCACAGGTTGTGAAATGTATTTGATGGCCGCATTAATATGCCCGGCTTGGCAAGAAAAGGCCACCCGGCGTTGCCGGCTGCATGATTGACGGTCAAATCACCCGGCCAGCGGATCGGAACCCGGGTCTTGCTGTCCGGGTGGCGCATCGACTTTCTCCCGCAT
>CAZYHO010000674.1:0-2606 GCA_964647495.1 uncultured Akkermansia sp.
CTACTCCACTGATGCTGGGCGCGGCCTGGTGTGGTTTGCGGTTGTTGAGGGGAAGAGTATGATTGCCATGCCGCCGGTTCAACGGGACGGTGAGGCAAATCCCACACGCCATTCGCTCCAAACAGAGAAAGAAGTCGCACGTCCGCTCGTCCCGCTCGTTCGAGCACGATGTGCGTGTTCAGCGTCTCGTGGAGGCTGGCTCTATCAAGCGCGTGGACGAGATTTCCGACGACGCGATTCCGGCAAGCGTTGAGTACATCCGGCGCTTAAAATGCACAAACTTCAGGGCGAGGAGAGATCCCCGCGATCCCTGGGGGGCGGGGGATACCGTAGGGGACGATCGGGGAGGGGAGGAGTGGCGCGCGGCGATTGGGGCGTGACAAGGACGGCGGGGATGAGACGTTTGCCGCGAGCGGGTTGCCTCCGCTTGCACGCCCTTCACACGCCCTTCACACGCCCGCCCGCACGTCCGTTATTTGTTCTCGATGAATCGCCGCCTGCTTCACACCTGCCTGGCCCTGGTGAGTGGAGTCGTCTGGTCCGGTGGCGGGGTCGGGCTTGCGGAGGACGATCCGGAAGGTCATTGGTCGCTGCGGCCGTTGCAGAGACCGGAGCTGCCGGCGGGGGCCGGGGCGGACGATCATCCGGTGGATGCTTTCGTGGACGCCCGGTTGGCGGCGGAGGGGCTGGCGGCGGCGCCGGAGGCGGACCGCGGCACGCTGCTGCGCCGGGTGTTTCTCGACCTGAGCGGGCTGCCGCCGACGCCGGAGGAGGTGGACGCTTTTGCGCGGGATCCGGATCCGCGGGCGTACGAGGCGGTGGTCGACAGGCTGCTGGCCTCGCCGCGGCACGGTGAGCGGTGGGCGCGGCATTGGTTCGACACGATTCATTTCGCCGACACGCACGGGTTCGAGCACGACGTGTTCCGGCCGAACGCCTGGCGGTATCGCGACTACGTAATCCAGTCGCTCAACGAGGACACGCCATGGCCGCGCTTCGTGCGCGAACAACTGGCCGCCGATCGATTTTTCCCGGACGAGCCGCGCCTGACGGCCGCGCTCGGGTTTCTCGGCGCCGGCACGTATGACGCGAGCGCCGAGGGCACGGCCTACATGTCGTTCGAGTACATCGACCGCGACGACCTCGTCACGCAAACGATGGCGGCCTTCGTGAGCACGACGGCGCAGTGCGCGCGCTGCCACGCGCATAAATTCGATCCGATCACGCAGGAGGATTATTTTTCGCTGCAGGCGGTCTTCGCCGGCGTCGGCAAAGGCGATGTCGAGTACGACGAAAGCGCGGAGGTCGCCGCCGGGCGCCGCCGGTGGTCGCGATTGCGCGAGGCGGTTGATGCCGCCGGCCCCGGCGGATCCGATGCGCTGCTCGCGGATGAATACGCGTCACTCGTGGACGACTGGGAGTCCCGCTGGGTGGCGGCCGGCGGCGCCTCGGTGCGCTGGGAGCCGCTGAAACCGGCGATCTACACCGCGGCGGTGGGCGCCACGCTCCAGCGGCTGGAGGACGACTCGATCCTGTCGACCGGCAAGCGGCCCGACACCGACACGTATATTATTACCGCGGCCAGTCCGCTGCGCGAAATCACGGCGCTGCGGCTCGAGGCGATGACCGACGATTCGCTGCCGCACAAGGGGCCGGGCCGGTTGTCGAACGGCAATTTCCACCTCACCGAGATAGAGATGCAAGTCTTCCGGGCCGGCGGCGCGGCGCCGGAGAGCGCCGTCTTCAAGCGCGCGACGGCGGATTTCGATCAGGTATCGTTCGCCGCGCCCGGGGCCATCGACGGCGATCTGAAAACGTCCTGGGCCGTCCATCCGAGCGTCGGCGAACCGCACGAACTGATCGCCTCGCTGGCGCAAACGGTCAGCGTGGCCGAGGACGACCGCCTTGTCATCACGCTGAAGCAGTTGCAGGGCGGCCAGCATTTGCTCGGGCGCTTCCGGCTATCGGTGACCGGCGCTCCGGCCGACGTGACGCTCGTGCTCCCTGAAACCGTGCGCGCCGCGCTCGCCCAGCCGGCCGGCGGGCGCCCGCCCGAGGCGCGCCGCGCGCTTGCCGCGACGGTGCTCGGTGTGCTGGCGGCGGACCGGCTGGCCGCGCTGCCGCCGAGGGTCAAGGTGTATGCCGCCTCGGCCGAGGCGCAACGCGAGCGCGGCGAGAAGGCGGGTTTCGCACAGCCGCGCGTCATCCGCGTGCTCGCGCGCGGCGACATCGAAAAGCCGGGCGCCGAGGCCGGCCCGGGCGCCTTGACGGCCGTCGCCGCGCTGCCCGCCCGCTTCGATGGCATCGGCCCGGCGGACGAGGCCGCCCGGCGCGCCGCGCTGGCCGACTGGATCGCGCATCCGGACAACCCGCTCGCCTGGCGCAGCATCGTCAATCGCGTCTGGCACTACCACTTCGGCCGCGGCCTCTGCGCGACGCCGAGCGATTTCGGGCGAATGGGCGATACACCGTCCCATCCGGAATTGCTCGACTGGCTCGCCGTCTGGTTTCGCGACGACGCCGGCGGATCGCTCAAACGCCTCCACCGGCTGCTCGTCACAAGCGCGGCGTACCAGCGGCAGTCAGATCCGCTCGCGCCGCCGCCG
>CAZYHO010000675.1:0-2596 GCA_964647495.1 uncultured Akkermansia sp.
ACGCGCTGCGGTTCAGCCGCCTCGGGCCGGCCATAGCCCCCTCGCGCGAGACCGTCTATGCCGAATGCGAGCCAGTTGCTGTATGACGCGTGGCAGGGAAACGCTTTCTGACAGCCTTTTTCTTATCGTGTTGTCCATTGCCTCACCCGGTTACTTCCCATTCCTGATTTTGCCATGAGCGCTCCCTGTTCCAGCCAGCCTTCTTTTTTCGTGATGAGAACCGTTCGGTCGGCGAGGGGCACGTTTTCATTTCTGTCCTCGCGGCGGCTGGTGGCGTTGGGGCTGCTCTGGCTCGGTGGCTTGATGATGCCGCTGGCCGCGCAGCAAGCTGGGGATTTCAATTACTCGAGCGACGGCGCCGCCATTACCATCACCGGTCACACCGGCGAGGGAGGCGCAGTGGCGATCCCAAGCGCCATCGCGGGGCTGCCGGTGCGGGTGATCGGCAACAATGCGTTCTGGTACAATTCGACCGTCACCCACATCACCCTGCCTGACGGGGTTGCGGTCATCGAAAATGCGGCTTTCCAGCTATGCATGAACCTGACCGGCATCACGCTTCCTGAGAGCCTCACGGACATCGGAAACGAAGCCTTCGCGCACTGCCACGGGCTGACCGTTCTCACGCTGCCCAAGAGTGTCACGTCGCTCGGAAGCAATGCCTTCCTTGGCTGTGCGGGGCTGACCAGCGTGATCATTCCCGATAGCGTCACTTCCATCGGAGCGAACGCCTTCAGCAGATGCACGAGCTTGATGAGCGTGGTGATCGGTGACGGGGTCACCTCCATCGATCGCTGGACGTTCGCTGGCTGCACAGCTCTGGCCAATGTGACGATTCCCGACAGTATCACTTCCATTGGGGAGAGCGCATTCGCTGATTGCACGGCTCTGACCAACTTGACGATTCCCGACAACGTC
Source organism: uncultured Akkermansia sp. (assembly GCA_964647495.1). Classification (GTDB taxonomy): domain Bacteria; phylum Verrucomicrobiota; class Verrucomicrobiia; order Verrucomicrobiales; family V1-33; genus CAJBME01. The sequence goes on from CAZYHO010000675.1 coordinate 919, forward strand.
ATCTCCATCGGAGAACAAGCGTTCCGAGGCTGCGCGGCTCTGACCAGTGTGACGTTTGGCGAGAGCATCACTACTATCGACCGCTGGGCTTTCTCCGGCGCCACGAGCCTGACCAGCGCCAAGTTCCAGGGAGATGCTCCGGCTTATTTCAATCCCACCGCCTTTGCTGGCGTCCCCCCGTCCTTCACGATTTATTACTATGAAGGGCGCGTCGGCTTCACGTCGCCAACGTGGCAGGATTACCCGGCGGTGGCATTGGCGGCTCCACCGAACTCAGACGAAGAGTTGCGGGTGGATTCTTTCACCATCCAGGCCGGGAGCGTGTCGCTGGTCGTGACAGGACAAGAAGGCTGGACCTACGAATTGCAGCGGTTGCCGGAGCCTGGTCCCGGGCCATGGCCGGTGGTCCTCATCCTCGGCCCCTTGGCGGAAACCGGGCCGCTGGAATTGACCGATCCGGCGGCCCCTGCCGCTCAAGCCTTTTACCGTGTCATCGGTCGCGCGCCCTGAGCCAGACGGCGGACGCAAGAATGTGTCGGCACTCGCCGAGTGCTCGTAAAGCGTTCAACACGATTCTTGCTGGAGCCATAGGACGACAAACGATTTGTGGGTTGTTTTGCCGCAGAGGGACGCGCGAACTATGGGGCGAGGCCAGAGCCATTCCCGTGGGGTTCTCCATCTTTCGGCAGAGCCAAACCGTAGCTCCCGGCAAGGTCCTCGCTCCCGACAAGCGTTCGGCGCACTCCCCCCCAATCCCCGGCTGGCAGCCGGTGTAGCCGATGTGGATTGAAAAGTGGGTGTCTGCCATTCATCATCTGTGTTTAGCCCGATTGGGATGGTGGACGAGCTTTCCCGCGAGTGGGGTCGGCGCTTGCCGCGGTTTCCGGCCAGTGTAATCGTCCGCGATGGAACCCGGCGATGTCCAATCCGCCTTGCGTCGCATTGAGTCGGAAACCGATCTGAATGTGCGCTCGCTGCTGCTGGCGGCGGTGGTTTCGGAGGCATTTCGGGAGGTGGGGTTCGAGCCGGTGGTGGTGGGCGGATCGGCCATCGAATTTTACACGGACGGCGCCTACATGTCGGGTGATGTGGACATTTGCTGGACGGGGCAGCGCGTTCCCACGCCAGCGGATCGGGGACGGGTGATGGCTTCGTTGGGCGCGCCGCGTGGAGGGCCGCGGTCATGGAAGCTGGCGGGACTTTTCCTTGATCTGCTGGGCCAAGTGGAGACTTACGCGGATGGCGAATTCAAATTCATGGAGACGCCCTTGGGCGCGGTGCTGCTTCCTCCGGTGGAGGATTTACTGGTGGAGCGCATCTTTGCCGCGCGTTGCTGGACTGGTCCCGACCCCGTCGCTGAAGACTGCGCGCGAAAACTGCTGGCCGCCGCGCTTCGCGGAGACATCCCGGTGGACTGGCGGGAAGTCGAGCGAGTGGCGGCGCTGCCCGCTTACGACTGCGCCGCGGTTGTCACCACGATGAAGCGGGAGGTGGAAGCCTCGCTTGCCGGGTCCCCAGAATGAATTACTTTTCACTTCGTCCGATCCGCCATGTCCGAAACCACCATTCCCATCAAGCCCGGCAACCGCATCACCTGGGAGCAATGGCAGGCTGGGCGCGAGAAGCGCCGCCGGCTGGGGGAACTTGTGGCTCCGAAGATCATCCGCCGCGCGGAAAG
>CAZYHO010000676.1:0-2592 GCA_964647495.1 uncultured Akkermansia sp.
GACATTCCGGATGCCCCCACCCCGCCAAGGACTCCCCCGTCGTTGAGGAGGCCGGCGGGGTCGTTTCCCTTGGTGTTGGCGGCCTGGCGGTCGTCGGTAGTGCCGCTGGAGTCGCGTCGTTTGCCGAAGGGTGCCTTCCCCCTCCTGGATCGGGCGGCGCGGGGATGAAAACGTCAGGCACATGGAACAATGCGGGACACGAAGACCAAAGTGTTCGCCTGCCCGGTTGCCGCGTCAATGTGATCTTCTCAACATGGATGCGCCCCTCTCTCAGCGGCAGCCGGTTCAACACTCGTCAGGGGTCAGGCTTCCCCTCTCAAAAAGCGCGGTCCTTTGGCCGCGCAACAGCCAACTCAATCACACGGAACGGCTGGTGGCGCGTCATGATTTGCGGCACGGAGTGCTATGGGTTGCTACTTTTTATCGCAGTTCTTTCCTTGGCCTCGACGCTTGTGCAGTTTACCAGCCAGAAAACCGATGACGTTTATAGTTCCGAAAATCGCAAGGCTGGTCAGAAGTCCAGAACACAGGGCCACATACCATGCATGACTTTCAGCAACCCAAGCACCGATGAGTATTCCGGCTACAAGGCAAACTGTAATGAGAAGTAGTTCAAAGCAGTTCATTAATTGTCATCATCCTTAGATTCAGTGAGTTTGGCAGCGTTCCCGGAAGCGCCTCCCGCAGCACCTCCAGCCCTGACTCCCAATCGTCCTCCAGGAGTGGGGCCAGTGGACAGCGTTCCAGAGACTCCAGGATTCAGTGCCTTGGTGTTGACGGTCATTGTCGCTTTGACCACCCCCATTTCCTGAACCATCGCACGACCTCGGGCGACGGGATCAGCAATATGGCTAAATTTTCCTAACGTCGCGGAGGTGACAGTCTTCTGACCAATTTCAAAGTAGAGCTTGTCAGCCGCAGAGAGCCGCGACCATGCGGCATCACCCTCGGCACCCTTAAGCCACCATGATTTTGTCTGCCCGATCAAAGTTCCCGACTCCTGTGCAGTTGCTCGCGCGGATGCAATAATAGTCGGTGCTTTTGCTGTATTACTGAGCAGTCCAGAGCCTAGCGACAACCCCATGCCGAGCCCGGCATCTGTCAGCTCGCCGATTGCGGCGGGATTGCTAGCCCCAGCAACAGCAGCGATCTTCTCGACTCCTTGGCTCGTAAGTGTTCGTTTCTGCTCTCCACTGAACATTTGCCTCACACCTGCTTGGAAGGTGTCTCCCGCGTGAGCAATGGCAGCCCCTCCAGCGACTTTTGTTACCATAGTCGGTTCGGGAGCCAATATCGCTGCTCCTCCAACAAAAACTTCCGCAGCCCCTCCAACGGCTTTTACCCCTCCCATTACTCTTGGATGCTTCTGGGCAAAGTCATGTGCCATTTCCCCAATCGCCCGCCCGGCCTGCACTTCCGGCGGGTTGGGATTGATCGACCACGCCACCAATCCATCGGGATCGAACTTCGTCCAGGGGTTCTGCCGGACGTAGCAGTAAAGATTGGGGCCGTTGCGCACATCTGGCGCGAAGTCGTAGCTGTGGAAGGCGGCGACCCTGATGGCGACTTGGTTGCAGCGCGCTGCGGCGGCTGGTTCGGTCTCGGCGGCGGCCAAAAAATCCCAGGGTGCGATTTTTGGGGTGAGATCGGCTTTGGCCCAGGCGTGGGTTTGCGCGCCGACGAGGAGGAGCAGCCACACGCAAGTCTGGAAGATGAACCGGATCACAGGTTTTTCTCTTTAGCAGCTTGTGGCGGCTAAAGGAAGGGCGGTTTTACGAGGCTGGCCCGCTGGGCTCGCTGTCTGGCGCGGCCTCCGGGGTCGCTGGTGGAGGTGGCGGCGCTTCAACCATGATCTTGCCAGCGATGGCGTTGACGACGCTGCTGATGATGGCGTCGAGCCTGGCTTGTTTGAGCGTGCCGATGCTGCGGTTGAGCAAGCGGGTGTTAGCGGTGAACAGCTTCCGTGGGCGTGCAAAACTCGCCTTGGCGAGCGTGCCTGTGGCGAAGTCGCTCACGGCGTCGATGGCGACGGCTTCGCGGTCGCCGTAGTCCTGGCTGGTGATCTGGCAAAGGATGATGTCGTCGTGGTAATCGCCAGCGGCGAGGACCACGGCGGGCCGCAACTTGCGCCCGCTCAAGTCGGTGAATGGGAAGCTCACGAGGACTACTTCGCCACTTGCAGGTGCGCCCATGCCTGTTCCTCCTCCTCACGGTTCCAGTCGCTCAACGCGTCCTGGCTGAGCAGGGCGGTTTCCGGCGTGTCGTCTTCGATGAGCAGCGTCACGATGGCCCTCGCGGGGAACGGCAGGGTGATGCTCTCCAGCAGGCGCACGGTGCCATTGGGCATCACAGTGGCGGGCACGGGCTTGAGGGTGGCGGACATGGTGTTGAGCATAATTCAAAACGGGTCCGGAGTCGAGTGGTTCGTTGCGGTTTGGGCGGCGGGGTGAGTTCTGGCGTGGACATCCTGGAGGAGCTTGATGGAGACTTCGGTGTAGACCTGCGTGGTTTCGAGCTTGGAGTGGCCGAGGAGCTGCTGGATGATGCGGACGTCGGCCCCGTGCTCGAGCATGTGTGTGGCGCAGGCATGGC
>CAZYHO010000677.1:0-2591 GCA_964647495.1 uncultured Akkermansia sp.
GCTTGGGGCGGACACGCCATTGCGCACTCGGCTTCGCGTTCCGCCTGAAGGCGGGGCTCGAACGCAACGTTTGTCCCGCACAGGTTTTCAATTGGGAGTGCCGGCTGAAGCCGGTCCGAGCCAACGCGCCGGCTCAACAGCTTCTCTGGGTTTGCTCATGAGCACGCTTCCGCGCGGCCGATCCCTGCGACTCGTCCGGAACTTGGCCTGCGGCCTGCTTGGTGATGGAGGGCGATGCTCTGCGCCGCGTTGCCGGTCTCCGGCGAGGCAGGCGCATGGCGATCATCATTTTTGCGCTCCTTCATCGGAGCGGTCCAGTGCTCCCCCGTGCACCTTGTTCACCGACATCTGAGCGAAGCGTCGTCCCGGCCGGTGCCGGAGCGGATCCGGTTGCGTGCGGAGCGGCGGCAATTCTTGAAGCGGCGGTGGCGTGGGGTGGCTGAGGACGGGACGGAGTTTGGGTTCGATCTGGAGGCGCGGCTGCCTGACGGCGCGGTGATCTGGCGGACGGCGACGCACGATTACATCGTGCAACAGGAGCCGGAGCCGGTGTACGTGGTGCGGCTGGGGTCGGCGGAGGAAGCGGCGCTGGCCGGGTGGCGGATCGGCAATCTGCATTTGCCTGTGGAGATCACGGGGGGCGCGATCCGGGTGCTGCACGACCCGGCGGTGCGGCAGTTGTGCGAGCGTGAAGGCTGGCCGCTTTCCGAGGAAACGGCGCTTTTTAAACCCCTGCGCGTCGTCGCCCATGCTTCCTGAGTGGCTTCCATGGCTTTTGCAGGTGAACGACTCCCAGTTCCCGTCGGGCGCCTACGCGCATTCGCTGGGGCTTGAGGATCTGGTCCAGCGCGGCCTGGTCCTCGACGCCGATGGCCTGGAGGGATTTTTGCGCGAGCAAATCGCGCCGGCGCTTCTGGCGTTCGACCTTCCGATGCTGGTGCGCGCGCGGGAGGCGGCTGCGGCCGGGCGGATGGAGGAACTGGCCGCGATCGATCATGAGCTGGACGCCTGGAAACTCGCCGGCGAATTGCGCCAGGCCAGCCGGCGGATGGGGTCGCGGCGACTCGCGTTGCTGAGGCGGCTCGCGCCATCGCCGGTGCTGGACGAATTCGCCGCGCTCGGCGGCCCGCAGCACCAGATCGTCGTGGCGGCGCTCGAGATGCGCGCACTGCCGGCCGCCGTGGCGTGCTGGGCGTTCGCGCACCAGTGCGTGAGCGCCTACGTGACCGCGGCGGTGAAACTCCTCAGGCTCGGCCAGGAGCGCGCCCAGTCGATCCTCAGGACGACGCTCGCCGAACTGGCACCGGCCGTGGCCGCCATCGCGGACGCACCGCCGGAACACGAGCCCGGCTGGTTCAACCCGCTCCTCGAAATCGCCTCGCTGCGCCACGCCTGCGCCCGCGAACGGCTCTTCATTTCCTGACCCGCAACCCGCATGACCGAATCTCTCGACACCACGCGCCCTTTCCGCCTCGGCATTGGCGGGCCGGTCGGCTCCGGCAAGACCATGTGTGTCCTGCGCCTGTGCCAGTGGCTCAAACACCGGCATTCGCTCGCGGTCATCACGAATGACATTTACACGCGCGAAGACGCCGATTTCCTCCTGCGCCACGACGTGCTGCCCGCCGACCGCGTGCTCGGCGTGGAAACCGGCGGCTGCCCGCACACGGCCATCCGCGACGACATCAGCATGAACATGGCCGCCGTCATCGAGCTGGAAAACCGCCACCCGGATTTGAGCCTCATCCTCATCGAAAGCGGCGGCGACAACCTGTCCGCGACCTTCTCACCCGAACTCGCCGACGCGTTCATCTTCGTCATCGATGTGGCCGAGGGCGACAAGATCCCGCGCAAAGGCGGACCGGCCATCCGCCACAGCGACCTTCTCCTCATCAACAAAACGGACCTCGCGCCGTTCGTCGGCGCGGACCTCGATGTCATGGCCCGCGACGCCGGAGCGATGCGCGACGGCCGCCCCTTTCTGTTCGCCGACCTGAAATCGGAGAAAGGAAAGGACGCGCTGCTCGGCTGGCTGGAGCGGGAGTATCTCTTTGTATGACCGCGCTCGTGCCCAGCGCGCCCGGCGTGCGCGGCCGTTCGCTGCGCGGTCATCTGCGGGTCGTCGCCGCCGCGGATGCGCGGGGCGGGACATATTTGCGAGAGCAATCGTTCCGCGCCCCGCTGCATTTGAGCAAACCGCATCACGAAGCCGGCGCCCTGGTCGTCAACATCGTGTCGCCGATTGCCGGCCTGTTCGACGGCGACGAAGTGGACCTTTCGCTCACGGTCGAGCCTGGCGCCCGGGTGGTGCTCACCACGCCGGGCGCGTGCCGCATCCACCGCGCGCGCAGCGACCGGCACGTCGTCGTGCGCCAGGAGATCACCGTGCGCGCCGGAGGATTCGCGGAGTACTTTCCCGAACTCATCATCCCGCAGCGCGGCGCGCGCTACCGGCAGGAAACCACCCTGCGCGTCGAGCCGGGCGGATGCCTGCTGTTTTTCGAATGGCTGGCGCCGGGCCGCGTCGCCCACGGCGAGGTTTTCGCGTACGCCGAGCTGCAATGGCACACCGACCTGTGGTTCGACCACAC
>CAZYHO010000678.1:0-2584 GCA_964647495.1 uncultured Akkermansia sp.
GTAAGCGGGAAGGGAACCCCGTGGGTTAATCGCGGGTCCTGCGTGGAGTAGGCTTCTGGCGTTGCTCTGATCGCCGAGGTTTCATGTCTACGACTAGTTCTACGCCTATGCCTACGACTGGTAGCTTGCAGTTGGTCGAGGCGTTCGTTGAGCGGCTGGACGGTGCGCCGGTCGGCGAGCGGCGCCGTTGGTCGGATGAGTTCAAGGCGCAGGCGGTCACAGCGGCGCTGGAGCCTGGCGTCAATGTTTCTGCGCTGGCTCGCCGTCTGGGGATTTCGCCGCCGCAGCTGTTCGGCTGGCGCAAGGCTTTCCTGAACAAGCAGAAAGAGGATGTTCCTGTAGGTGCCCCGGTGCCGCTGGTGGAAATCGTTGTGGGCGATGTCATCATTCGCGTCGTGCCCGATCTTGGCGAGGCTGCGTTGCGCCGTCTCATCCGCGCGGTGCGCTCGGCATGATCCCGTCCGGAGTGCGGGTCTTTCTCGCGAGCCATCCGGTCGACTTCCGGAAAGGACCAGACAGCCTGCTTTCTCTGGTGCGGGATGCTGGCAGCGATCCATTTAGCGGCGCGCTTTATGTGTTCCGGGCGAAGCGGGCGGACCGGGTGAAAATCGTCTGGTGGGATGGCAGTGGTGTCTGCCTCTTTGCGAAACGCCTCGAGAAATCTTCGTTCTGCTGGCCGCGGATCGGGCATGTCCGGGTGCAGCTCAACCATGCCCAGCTCATGGCGTTGCTCGACGGGCTGGACTGGAAGCGGGTTCGCCCCGTAGCAGTAAAAGCCCCTGTATTTGCTGGATAACCCGGCTGCGGCAAAGTGAATCATCTGGCCCTTGAGTGCCGATACCTGCGGAATGCCCCGCCGGGATATGCTATCCTTGATGCCATGAGCGCCGACGATCTCTCCCTTCCCGATGACATGGACCTCCTGAAGTCCATGGTCCGCGCGATGGCGCAGAAGACGGCGGCCCTGGAGGACGAGAATGCGGCTTTGAAAGCCCGCAGCTCGGATGCCGAGGAGCGGATCAAGCGACTGATGCAGATCCTGAAAGCCTATGACCGGGCCCGGTTCGGGCGCCGCTCGGAGAAGCTTGGCGCCGGCGAGCCGAGCGCGGACGATGAGGCTCAGCAGGCCTTCATCTTCGAGGAGATCGAGATCGGCATCGCCGCCCTGAGGGCGCAGACCGGCAAGGGCCGGTCCTCGGATGAGAAGCGACCGCCCCGGCCGCGCAAGGGCTTCCCGCCGCATCTCGAACGGGTTGAGGTGGTGATCGAGCCCGAGGACTTTCCGGAGCACGCGGGCCAGCAGAAGGGGCTGATCGGGGAAGACGTCTCCGAGCGGCTGGATGTGATCCCGGCGAAGTTCCGGGTGATCGTCACCCGCCGCCCAAAATACGCGTTCAAGGGCTGGGACGGCGTCATCCAGGCCCTGGCGCCGGCGCATATCATCGAAAGCGGAGTGCCGACCGAGGCGCTGCTTGCGCAGATCGCGGTCTCCAAATACGCCGACGGCCTGCCGCTCTATCGCCAGGAAGGGATCTATGCCCGCGACCTTGTGGACCTCGACCGGCGGCTGATGGCGCAGTGGATGGGTCGGGTCGGCTTCGAGCTGGAGATCCTCGCAGACCACGTCCTGGGTGAAGTCCTGAAGGGCGCCCGGATCTTCGCGGACGAAACCAGCCTGCCGACCCTCGCCCCCGGCACCGGCGCCACAAAGAAAGCTTGGCTCTGGGCCTATGCCCGCGATGACAGCACCTTCGGCGGCAGTGGTCCGCCCATGGTGGCCTATCGCTTCGAAGACAGCCGGTCCGGCGACTGCGTGCGCCGGCACCTCGGCAACTACCGCGGTATCCTGCAGGTGGACGGCTATGCCGCCTACAACAAGCTGATACGCAAGGACGGGGGCAACGACGGACCGCGCCTGGCGGGGTGCTGGGCCCACTCTCGGCGTCGCTTCTTTGAACTCCATGCTGCCGGCGCCTCGGAGATCGCCACCGCCACGGTCGAGCGGATGACCGAGCTCTGGAAGATCGAGGCAGAGGTTCGTGGCCAAAGCCCCGAGGCGCGCGCTGCTGCGCGGCAGGCTGTCTCGGCACCAATCGTCGCCGGGCTGTTCACGCTGTGGCAGCAGACCTTGCCGCGCATCTCGGGGAAATCGAAGCTGGCCGAGGCCCTGCGCTATGCCATCGCCCGGCGCGAGATCTTCGAGCGCTTCCTGACCGACGGCCTCGTCGAACTCGACTCCAACATTGTCGAGCGCGCCATCAGGCCCCAGACCATCACGAGGAAGAACAGTCTGTTCGCCGGGTCAGATGGCGGCGGTCGGACATGGGCCACCATCGCCACGCTCTTGCAGACCTGCAAAATGAACAACGTCGACCCCGTCGCCTGGCTGACCCAAACCCTGGAGCGCATCGCCAACCAATGGCCAAGCGCAGACATCGACGATCTCATGCCATGGAACTAAAAGGCCTGAACGCCCTCGGCTTCCCGCTTACGATTGATGAGTAATCTTTACTGGCTGACCGACGCCCGGATGGAGCGCCTGAAGCCGTTCTTCCCCAAAAGCCATGGCAAGCCCCGCGTCGAT
>CAZYHO010000679.1:0-2577 GCA_964647495.1 uncultured Akkermansia sp.
GCGTGGGCGCGAGCGAGGGCGTGCGCAGCCAGTAATGGCCGACCATCCGCCCCTCATCGGGATTCGCGATCGCGCCGTCCTCCAGTTCCGCCATGTCGGCCAGCGCCTTCTCGCAGGCCGGCCCCATGCTCTCAAAGAAGCCGTCCGGAAACGACATGCGGCTCACATCGAGCGAGAGGCCGGTCTCGGAGTCGCGGAGGAAGTATTCTTGAAAACGGGACCAATGGGACATGATGGAATCGAGGCAGGAATTGAGGGAAGGCAGGATGACGGATCCGTTCAGTCCCTTTCGTCCCTATTCTCCTTTTTGTCCCTCCCGCAAGCTCACAAATCCGAGGGAAACTCCGCGCCCCGATCATGAGCCAGCTTGAAAGGCTGTGGTTTCCCGCGGAGCGCCGCACCCGGGAGCGCCGCAGTCGCCTGCGGCCTCGTGCGTATCGGCATGGGTGCAAGGCTCTTGTGTGATGCCGAGAAGTTGGGGCACTCTGTTTCCAGGATCGGCTCCGCGGCAGGGCCGGCGAGCCGCAGGCGACTGCGGCGCTCTCAAGCAGGCTGCGCCGGCCACCATCCGCTTCCCATTTCCGCGACAAAACAACACGCTGACCTCTGAACACCTCATGTTCACGTTCCTCTCCGTTGGCCCACGATCGGGGCCTGCTCCGGCGTTCTGGTGTCCGGCTTTTGGGCGCATCTCCGAAAGTTGCAAAAGAGGGCTGAACTACGACACCCTTCACTTCTTTTCGAACTGATTTTGCAACTTTCGGAGATGCGCCCCCGGCTTTTCACCGCGATCGAAAAGCCTTGACCTCACGATGCGCTTTCTTACGACTGGAGAAGTCCCCGAGAGCCATCACACACCACTTCCATCCGTCGTGCCTGCCGGGAGTCCACCGGAGGCCGCTTTGCAGAGCCCCTTCGATCTCCCTCTCTCTCCAGTCATGACCCGCCGCGTTACCTGTCCGGTGGTGGTTGCCGGCGCCATCGAGAGGCACAATTTCGGAGACCTGCTCATGGGCAGGATCGTCGGCTTTTTCCTGCGCCAACGGGGACTCACGCCGCTTCCCGCCAGTCTCCTCGCCGCCGATCTCCGCAGGCTGGGAGGCGACCGCGTGCATTCCTTCGCCGACCTGGCGCCGCACTTGTCGCCCGGCGTGCCCATCGTGCACGTGGGCGGCGAAACCATCCCCTGCTCCCTGAGAGACGGCCTGCGCATGAATGTCCCGCCCCGCTTGCCGCGCAAGCTGGCCGCCATGCTGGCCTCCGAGGTGAATCCCAGCGGGCTGGAATCACGGAAATTCGCCTACCTGACACCCCCGACGGAACGGATACGAGGGAGGGACTACGACTGGGCTCATCGTTTTTATCACGGCCATGGGGCTTCCACCCTGGACCAGAGCGACGAGTCGGACCGGCGCGCGATCGGTGACATTCTGCGAGGCGCCGAGTGGCTCACGGCGCGGGAGGATCGGTCCGTGGCCGCCCTTCGCGATGCCGGAGCGCCGCAGGCTCGTTTCGCCTGGGATTGCGCGGTCCTGGCGCCATGCCTGGAAGCGGAGGGGCTGGCCTCGCTGGACCTGTGGCGCCGTCCCGATACCGGAGGCTATCTGCTCGTCCACGGCAATGCGGATTTCCTCGCGGAAAACACCGCGAGCCTGGTTCGCCAGATCGCGGCGGTGGCGGGACGGTTTTCCGGAGTCCGGATCGGTCTGGCCGGGCTGGCGGCCAACCACGACACGGTGGAATCAGCCTGTGCCTTGGCCGAGGCCCTGGCCGGCGCCGGTCTCGACACGCGATTCCTTTCCGATCCGCATGTCGAATCCATCGTCGCGGGCATCAAGGAGGCATCCTGTGTGGTCTCCACCAGCCTGCATTACCGCATTCTCGCGCTTTCCCACGGAGTTCCCCGGGTCTCACTGACCAATACCAAAACCGCGTGCTGGGCCGCTTCGTGCGACCCTGACTACCCGTCGGATTGCCCCGCGGAACATCTCGCGGACGCGGTGGGCGAGGCCCTGGCCAGACCGGAGTCCCGGGCGAAAGATCTGGCCATGACCGCGCGGGCTGAAGGCCGGGCCTCGCTGGACGAGATGGTGAATCTGGTGGCGGGCCAGGCGGGTTCGCCGGAGGCCCGGTGCCACTTTCCCGAGGAGGCGCCCGAAGATGGGCTCTCCCTGCCGCCGGACCACCTGGTGGCGCCGCGGGCATGGATCGACGCCTTGGCCGATCGCTGCGAAATGGCCGCCGCCGCCGAATTGGAACTCAAACAGGCGCGCGAGGAACTCCGCCAGTCGCGCGATGAACCAAAGCGGCCCAGGCGCTCCGCGGCCGGCCGCCTCGCCCGGTTCATCAAGGGACTTTGATCGCGTCCCGCGCGCACGCGGCGCCCCGATCATCAGCCGATGGGGAGTCCCGCGCCCGTGTTTCAAACCCTGTGCAGGGTGAGGCGCACGATTTCCGCAGGCGCGCAGGTCCGCAGCGGAAACCAGTTGCCGGCGCCGTTGCTGACCACCAGCGAGCGGCCCTCGCGCTGGTAGAGGCCGGACCAGTATTTGAAGAGCAGCGGTCCGGCGCCGAGCC
>CAZYHO010000680.1:0-2566 GCA_964647495.1 uncultured Akkermansia sp.
AATCGGGGCGACATGTGCCAGCCGCTGCCTTTCGGCTTCACGATCAGTTTTTCCCGGGTTATCCATTTCCATGAACCATCCAGACCCGCGCCCCGGCCACGCCTCCGCCGGGATGGCCGCTTGCTCGCCCGAAGCACGGCTCACCCGCCGACGCTTTGCCACGCTGCTCGGAGCGGCCGCGCCCGCCTTGGGCGGCTGGAGCACGGTTGCCGCCCGGGGCGACGAAACGCCCGGCGCACCAGCGGAGCCGGCTGCCGCCACCGACGATTGGGCCAAGGGGCTTGACCAGGCCATGACCGGATTCATGGAGCCGCGCCGCGTGCCGGGCGGCGTGCTGGCCGTCTCCAAAGACGAGCGCCTGGTCTTCGCACGCGGTTATGGCTGGGCGGACCGCGAAAAGCAGGAACCGGTCACCCCGCGTTCCCTGTTCCGGACCGCCAGCATCTCCAAGCCGATCACCGCGGCGGCCGTGCTCAAGCTGGTGGAGGCGGGAAAAGTGTCGCTGGACACGCCGATGCTGGACCATTTCCCCGGCGCGCCGCTGCTGGAGGAGGGCACATCCATGGACGAACGACTGCGCCAGGTGACGATCCGCCACCTGCTCCAGCACACCGGGGGCTGGGATCGCGATGTGAGTGGCGATCCGATGTTCCGCTCGCCCCAGATCGCCGAAAAAACCGGCACCCCGCGCCCCGCGAGCCCGGCCGCCATCATCCATTACATGCTCGGACAGCCGCTCGATTTCGCGCCGGGCGAACGCTATGCGTATTCGAATTTCGGCTACTGCCTGCTCGGCCGCATCATCGAAAAAACCACCGGCATGTCGTACGACCGCTATGTCCAGCAAGCCGTCCTGCGCCCGGCGGGCATTCGGCGCATGCGGCTGGGCGCCTCCCAGGAGTCCGGCCGCCTCCATGACGAGGTCCGCTATTACACGCCGGAGGAGGAACGCGCCCGCAGCGTGTTTCCCGAGGAAACAGAACGCGTCCCCTGGCCGTACGGTGGATTCTACCTGGAAGCCATGGACTCGCACGGCGGGTGGGTCGCCTCGGCGGTGGACCTGCTGCGCTTCACCGCCGCTCTGGCCGAGAACGCTTCCAAGCCACTGCTCTCGCCTGCCACCCGCGAATCGATGCTGGCTCCTCCGCCCCCGCCGGCCTCGCGCCGCGAAAACGGATCGCTCGCCGACCACTTCTACGGCGGTGGCTGGATGATCCGGCAGCGCGACGAAAAACTCAGCCACTTCACCCACAACGGCAGCCTGCCAGGTACCTGGACCATTCTCACCCAGCGCGCCGACGGGCTCTCCTTTACCGCGCTCTTCAACCAGCGATCCAGCGACAACGCCCTGCCCGACAGCGCGCTCGAACCCGCGTTGCATCAGGCGCTCGACGACATCAAGGACTGGCCGGCAGAGGATCTGTTTCCGCGGTTTTGACCGCCGCCGCGCGGCGTGCAGGACCTGCCCAACTGCCTTACGGCCGCCGCACGCGGTAAAACTGCGCGGGCCGGCCGGTCGAGGCGGGCGTGGTGAAGGCGCCGATTCCGTCCTTGAGCGTCACCGTGCCAGCGGACGCCCACCCTGCCGGCGTGAGGTCGGATCCGGCCTCGACGATGACGGAACGGTCGCCGGCCCATTCGATGGCGAAACTGAACTCTATTGGAGCTTCGATGCCCCGACCCGCGCGCGCGCCGCGAGGCGTTGCGGAAGGTGCACTGGACGCCCCGACGCGTCGATCAATTCAACCTTGAGGACGATTCGCGCCTTGTCCCTCGGTCCATCGCCGATGGCGATTGCCAGCTCCTCGCCATTGCCGACGATGCCGTTGAAAAATGTCTCGCGTGTGGCGAAACTGAGGGCATTGATGGGTTGAATGCCACCTTGATCCAGGCGGCGCCGCAGGACACTCTTTCCGGAAAGTGCAATCCGGCCGTTCTTGATAACCGGCTGAACTTCGAGCGTAAGGCCGGCATCGATCGAATTCTCCCGGTTTGGGGATTGCGGCACCTGAGTCGCCCGGATGACCTGAACCGTGGCGGGCTGGCCTGACCTGGTCGTCACCTGTGGCGCAGACAACAGGCCCGTGGGCTTTCGGGATTTCCACGTCTTGTGATCAGCCAAGACATCAGCCAGGGACAGGCCGAATCCTTCGTAGCGCGCGGTAATCTGAACCATGGGCAATTGAGCGGACGCGACCGCGCTGAGGAGCAGGAAAGCTGCGATAGATACGATGTGTTTCATGGCGAGGTTCATGGGTTCGGTGGACCAACCGTCCGCCTTGGGATTGAAAGCCTCCGCGCCTTACTCCATGCTCACTCGCGCGGCAATCGGAATCCGCCGGGATGCGGTGGACCCCGATCATTGGCAAATGGAGAGGAACGTGGACATGAGGTGAAAAGTGGCGTACATAATTTTCATCTTATGGGTTCATTGGAATCCAACGGCCCAGAAAGTGGCGATCAGCGCAGCCGCTGGTTGGGCGCCGGCCTCAGCCGGGTTTCGAAGGGTGTGCGAACACACCATGGAGCATCCGGCTTCGCGCTGCCGCCTGAAGGCGGGGAATCG
>CAZYHO010000681.1:0-2564 GCA_964647495.1 uncultured Akkermansia sp.
GCGGGGGCAGCCGAAATTGAGGCGCACCCAGCCGGATCCGGCGAAATCGCGTCCGTCGCTGAGCCCGACGCCCGCCTTTTCAAAATGGGCATGCGGATTGTCGACGCCGAGGCCTCGGCAATCGATCCAGGCGAGGTACGTGGCTTCCAGCGGCAGGGCCATTTTCAATCGCGGCATGTGTCCGGCGATGAAATCCGCGAGGTGGTCGCGGTGGCCGCGCAGGCAGGCGAGGAGTTCCTGGCGCCACGGTTCGCCATCGCGGAGGGCGGCGTGTGTGGCGTGATAACCGAGCGGGTTGAGTTCGGGGATGAGTTTGCCGCCGGCGGCGCGGAACTGGCGCCGCAGCATGGGGTTGGGAACCAGTGCCCAGGCCAGGGAGAGGCCGGGGAGGTTGAACGTCTTGCTGGCGGCCATCAGGATGATCAGCCGGTCGCGGATCGGCCCCTCCAGCCGCGCCGCGGAGAAGTGCGGCGTTTTTTCGGGTTCCAGCACCAGATCGCAATGGATTTCATCGGAGACAAAGAGCAGGTCGTGGCGCAGGCAGAACTCCGCCGCGCGCTCGACATCCGCGCGGCTGTAGACGCGGCCGACGGGGTTGTGCGGGTTGCAGAAGAGAAAAACCCTGGTGTCCGGCCGCACGGCCGCCTCCAGGGCCTCGAAATCGATGCGCCATCCGCCGCCGGTCGCGTCGTCATGCGCCAGCGGCACGGTGATCAGACGCTTCTGGGCATCGGCATGGACGGCGAGAAACGGCGGATATACCGGTGTCAGTGTGATCACCGAATCGCCCGGGCCGCCGACGGTGCGGCAGGCCATGGATTTGGCGGGGACGAGACCGGGCAGCCACTCGATCCAGGCCGCGTCGGCCTCGATGCCGTGGGCGCGCTGGAGGTGCGCAAGCACGGTTTCATTCAATCCGGGATGTGGTTTCGAGTACCCGAGCACACCGTGGTCGAGTCGCGCCCGGATCGCCTCCAGCACGGCCGGCGGCGCCGCAAAGTCCATGTCCGCCACCCACAGCGGCAGCACGTCTCCGTCCTCGTACCGCAACCACTTGAGGCTGCCGGTCCCGCGCCGCTCGATCACCGTCTCGAAATCGAATGCCATGGCCGCCTCTAGCCGAATCCTGCAGCTTTTCACGCCGATTTTTTTTGTTCAGCACGGGTTTGGCGTGAAAATGAACGCCGGCCGCTCCAGAGTGTCGGATGACACGTTGCCAGGCTGGCGATGGATTCGGTTTGCCCTGGACGGATTTCGTTTTAGCTCATGACCATGCTCGCTCATCCCCCTGTCCGGCGCCGCCCGAACATGAAGGCCATCTTCTTCGAGGCCGCCAGGGCCGCCGGCCTGGAAAACGAGGAACTGGGACAAAAGGTCATCGAAAACGCCGCCCGTCAGGGGCGCAGCGTGATCGATGACCTCATCGACTCCAAACTGCTCAACGAGGAAGACTTCCTGCGCCATCTCGCCGCCACCCTCGCCCTGCCTTACGAGATCGACCTCAAACCGCGCCATTCCCGCCGCCTCCGCGACGTCTGCAACGCCCAGCTCTCCCTGCGCCACCGCATCCTCCCGCTCGCTCTCGGCGCCCTCGAATTGCCCTCCACCGAGGTGCCGGACGACCAGGCCCCCGCCTCCGCCCTGCCCGAGGTCGCTTCCACGGAGCCCACGGACGCCGAAGATGACCGCCCCCCCGACCGCATCATCCTCGTCACCTACGACCCGTTCAACCTGCTCGCCAAGCAGGCGGCCTGCCAGGCGATCGATCTGCCGATCGAGTGGCGCATGGCCTCGCGCACCCGCGTTCTCCACGGGATCCAGAAACTCTACGGCGTGGGCGCGGATACATTCGAGCAGATTCTCGCCGGTCGCGAGGGCGACACCTCGTTCATGGACATGAAGGAGGAGGTCAATGTCCTCGATGAGGACGATGAGGAGGCCTCCGTCGTCAAATTCGTCAATACCATCATCCGTCAGGCCCTCAACCAGCGCGCCACCGACATCCACGTCGAGCCGCTCGAGAACAACCTGCGCGTCCGGTATCGCATCGACGGCCGGCTCCAGGAAGTCCCCGTGCCGGAAAACATCAAGGCTCTGCAATCGATGGTCATCGCGCGCCTGAAGATCATGTCGCGCCTGGACATCGCCGAGCGCCGGCTCCCGCAGGACGGCCGCATCGGCCTCGAACTCGAAGGCCGGAGCATCGACGTCCGCGTCGCCACGATCCCGACCGTCGAGGGCGAGCAGGTTTCCTTGCGTCTGCTCAACCAGGAGAAATTCAGCATCCAGAAGCTCGGGCTCGAGCCGCACGTGCGGACGACCATCGAATCGCTGCTCAAGATGAGCAACGGCATCGTCCTCATCACCGGCCCCACCGGCTCCGGGAAATCGACGAGCCTCTACGCGTTTCTCAGCGAGCTGAACACGCCTTTCCGCCGCATCGTGACTGTCGAGGATCCGGTTGAAAACAAGCTGGAGGGAGTGATGCAGATCGCCGTCAAGCCGGAGATCAATCTGACATTCGCCGCCGGGCTGCGCTCGATCCTCCGCGCCGACCCGAACGT
>CAZYHO010000682.1:0-2563 GCA_964647495.1 uncultured Akkermansia sp.
GAAGCCCGTCCCATCCCGCGAAGGCTCTCACGGTTTCAAGGTGAAGCCTGGCCACGGCCTCCAGGGTCAAACCGCTCCACTGATAGCCGCCCGCCAGGGCGAATAGGACGGGAATCTTGCGCCCGGACGCCCAATGCACGACCAGGGCCTCCCGCTCCCGGACAATGTCGGTCGTAATCCCTTCGAGCCCTCCAGCCATCTCATGCGTGTCCATGCCCGCGTTGTAGATGAGCAACCCCGATCCTTCGAGCACGGCGAACGACCGGCGCACGGTATCCAGATACTCTTCCGGCTTCTCGACAAAGGCGACGAAATGGCGGTTTTCATCGAGCGGCTGCCATGTGTCAAACCGGGTGACGCCCACGTCCGCGAGCGCGACGCGATCGTCCTCGCCGAGGATGTTCGCCGTGCCGCCGCCAAAATGCGCGTCGAGATCCAGGATCCCGACCTTTTTCACATGTTTCAGCCCCTCGAGCGCGGCCAGCGCCAGCCCGTTGAAAGTGCAGTAACCGGAACCATTGCTGCGCCGCGCGTGATGGAGACCGCTCGAGAGACTGCCCGACCGCCCCACCGCCAGCGCCTCCTTGACCGCGTCGCGCATGCCACCGGTCGAGGCCAGGACGCTGGCCACGCCTTCAGGCGACCAGGGACCGAACTCCATATAGCTCAGCGTGCCGTTCAGCACGGAATCGACATATTCCGCCATGTGGATGCTCCGGAGTTCCTCCACCGTCGCCGGCTTCGGTTTGAACAGGAGAACCTCGCCGGCCTCCCCAGCCTGAATCATCCCTGCCAGCAGGCGCGACTTTGTCACCGTCTCGGCACCCTGGTCGAGAGCGTATTCCGGCCCGTAGGCAACGGGTAACGTGCCTTGAAACGACGGCGCCTTTGCCATTGTCCGCTCTCGTGTCAGCCAGTCGGGGGAATCGTGTGTCTGCAAGGGTCTGGATCTCATTGGTTGCGGGGATCCCGGAACAGTTATTCCAACAGATCCTCCTCATCGCAACACTGGATTGCGACGGGAACGATCTTTGCGAACAATCGCAATGTGTGGACGATCTGATAGGTGGGGGCGCCTTGAATGAACGGCAAATAATAGTCCGCCACGAGAATGTTTTCCTCGCCTTCGGGAAGAGCAAAACGGGCGAATAGAACCGAATCGTTCAAACGATTCACCAAGGCCAGCTTTCGATCGGGCGGCGCGTAAGGTTTGAAACGATGAAGGGATTGAAACTTCAGGAGCTGAAGATCCTGGTTGATGGTGAGCAGGACTGACGGGCCATCGGTTTCGACGACCAGATACCGGTCTTCATCCAGCTCGAATCGGTAGAACGCCTGCTGGAAAACGCGGGCGAGTCGTTGCAGTGTCACAGACTCTTCAGGGATGATTTCTGGATGGGGCATGGAGGATTGTGGTTGGTCGTTTCGAGCAGGGGCTGGAGTGTGGAATCCGTCTAAACCCGCGTGGCCTGAGTCTGGGCGCCCTTGCGGCGCGCAAGGGAAAACGGGAGCGTGGTCGGCGGGCGATGGCTGGCCGCCGTCCGGGCCGCGGGAGGGCCGTGGAGAGGCCGGGAGGGCGAACCGGGGGCTGCGGATCCGGGCGGCGGTTCCTCTCCCTCGCTTGAGGCGGCCGCGTTCGTCCATGTCGCCGAAGTTGGAGCGGGCGCCGTCGGGGGTGGGATCTGTGTCGTGATTCATAGCGTGCCTACCATGCGCCAGGGGGTGGGACATCCGCGGGGGGAGGGGGGAAAATAATTTGCAAATGGCGCTCAGGACGTGTGGATTGTCGATCATGCCGAAACACCCTCGCTCCGGCCGCGTGGGCTGGAGGAAGTGGCCCCGTGGATCCTTGGCGGGGGACGAAGGGCCGAGGTGCTGGCTCCGGCGGCGATCAAGGAGCAGGTGCGGGCGGAGGCGGCGGTCGTGGCGGCCAGGTGATGGAACGCGGCTTTGCCGTAATCGACGACAGGGAGCGGGCTGGAGTCGGGGAGAAATCGCGTTTTTGGCAAGGCGGGCTTTGCCGGGATGCGCGGCACTCCCCCGGCCTTCCCGGCCCGGACGCCCTCCCGCGCCCCGCGGAAAATTGCCACGATCAAGAAAAAAAATCTTGCTGCCAGCGGCCGGCCCTCTCTTGTTCGTTGTGGATCCTTCACAACGCCACCCCTCTTTCCCGGCCAGCCCTCGCCACACCCCCACCAAAAAGACGCGCGCCCATGAATGCCATGAACCGGGGCGCCGTGGGCTACGTTACGGGCCTTGTCGCCGATACGGCATGTGGCGTTGAGCGCCGGCAGTTTTCTCAGGCCTCTTTCAAGTCACAATGTTATGAGCATATCATCCAAGCCAAAGTCTCCGCGTGATCCCCGCAGCAAGACGGATTGGGATGAGCACTGGCAGCAGCATCCAGTGACCCTGGAACTGCCGCCGTCAGTTAGCCGGGATCGCGATTTTCTCAATCAAATACGATCTCCCGAGAAGGAGATGCAGCGCATCAAGCGGGTGAACGACGAGTTCAAACGCGCCAGCAAGGCCCTGTTTGAAACCGGGCCAGCGGTGACCGTGT
>CAZYHO010000683.1:0-2557 GCA_964647495.1 uncultured Akkermansia sp.
TTTCATGGTTTCATCAACGCACGGAGTACCGGCTTCAGCCGGGCGCGAAGCCTGGTGCGAAAAGAACGTTCCGCAAAACGCTGCGCTTCCGCCTGAAGGCGGGACTCCAACCCGACGTTATTCCGCACAGGTTTTTGGAAGCGCATAGAGGGTCTGTCCCCCACTCCACGCGCGCCGTGCCTGGGCAGCGGAGCCTCGTCTGGCGTGCGGTGGCCATGACGCCGCACTCCACATGCAATCCCCTTTTGACACCGGTTTCGATCGGTGCCGGCCCCCAGGCGAGATGTCTTTCACCGGGATTGTCCGTCAGGCGCGGGATCGATGCTCAGGACGACGCGGGCGTAGCGGGTGAGTGGAGGTTCGCCGCGATCGGTCACGGTCAGGATGATGTGGAGAGTCTGGGTTTCGGGGACGTCGGGAGCGGTCAGGGTGGCGACGGCTTGATCGGCGCCCTCCAGCGCGGGAGGCGAACCGCGACAGGATCCGGGTTCGGGGTAGTGCCGCCAGCGGAAATCGAGGGCCTGGCCATCGGGGTCGGAGGAGGCGGAGGCGTCGAGGGTCACGCGCTGGCCGGCGCGCACTTGGCGGTGGCGGTCTCCGGCGACGGTGACCCTGGGCGGGTGATTGGCATCGGCGAAGTCGTTGACGCACCAGTCGAGCCGTGCGCGGAAGTCGTTCTGGATGTGGGCGACCCACGGGAGCAGCGTGTTGTCGCGGTGTGAGCGGCCGTCGATCGTATCGCGGACGTCGGGCCAGTAATAGCGGCGGGCGCCGGCGTCCGGCTGGCGGCCGAAGCGGCCGGCCCACGACCCCCAGGCGGGTTCGTCGGGTTCATTGAGCCCGTTGGGGATGAGGTAGAGGAACTCCGGGGTATCGCCTTCCTTCTGCGCGAGGTGTGTGTTTGTCGGGTAGAGGGCGGCGAGTGGGCCGTGATTGGTGAGCAGGTCGCGCCGGAGGTCGAAGCCGCCCGCGGTGGCGGTGAGCGGCCCGAAGCGGTGGTACCACCGGCCGCCGTCCATGTCGGGAAATTTGGTGTAGACCCAGAGTTTCCAGGGTGGATCAATGGTGGTCGTGTGGTCGTCGAACCGGTCGTCGGAGCAGAGGCGTATCCGGTTTTTGAAGCGCGCGTACCCGTCCGGACCGCGCTCGCTGCGGACGCGATCGAGGGCGCGGAGGAGGCTGCTGGAGGTGCCGTCGTTGGTGCCCCAATTGCTGAACCAGACCGGGCGCGGGTCGTCGCGGTCGACTGCCTCGATGATCAGTCGCACCCCGTCGTCGCGGTCGTCGTAACCCGGCACCGTGCGGGAGAGGAGGGATGCCGGGGACGGAAAATCGGCGTGCTGGCTGAGCTTCGGATAGACCTCGGCATAGGCCCCGAGCATCCGCTGGACGATGGCGAGGCCGGTCGGCTCAGGGTTCAGGTTTTCGCCGCGCAGCGTGTGCGGGCGCGTGCAGATGATGCCTTCGATGTCCCACTCATTGGCGTACAGAAGGAAACGAACGAGCGACTGCTCGTCATCCGGATCGCCGCCGGCGTCGGTCTCGATGAGGACACGGAGCTTCGACGGGACATCGGCGCCGACAACCGGCAGCCCGAAGCCCAGGACGGCCAAGGCGAGACCGAGGAAACCGCGAAGAACACGGAGGCCCCGGGCCGGCCGGGGGTGGCGCCTCCGGCCCTCTCTCGTGTGCGGCGGACGTTCGCTCATGGGCAGATGCGGCATCGCGATGGTTCGATGGTTATTTTTTGAGGAGATCCCGGATTTCGCTCAGGAGCTTGATGTCCGCGGGTGTTTCCGGCGGGCCTTCGGCAGCAGCGTTCTTGTCCATCAGCGCGCGCAGTTTATTCATCGGCTTGACGAAAACGAGGAAGACGACCAGCGCGAGCAGGAGGAAATTGAAAACGCCCGACCCAAGGCTGCTCATCCCGCTGACGATGGCATCCACGCTGCCCTTGCCTGTAATGAAGGCGACCACCGGTTCGACGATCCCTTTGACGACGCCGTCGACCAGTCTGCCGAAGGCGGCTCCGATAACCACGCCTACGGCGAGATCGATCACATTTCCTTTGAGGGCGAATTGTTTGAATTCATTGACGAGCTTCATGACGATCGGGATGAACAGGCCTGGATGGTTAAATGATGTAACCCAACGGGAGCACAAATGATTAGCAGGCAGGCCGCCGCCAGGCGAGACGAAATTCCGGCAACACGGAGCGCCTCCCGTCTCCATCGATGATTGAATGATGGGGCGGGCTTTCAGCCCGTTCCTGATCTGTATGGGTCATTTCCTGGGGCGATGCCCCAGGCTGGTATAGGGCCGGGCCGTTGGCCCTGGGCTGGAGCTTGTACATTTTAAGCGGCGGCGGCGGAACTCCAACCTTGACGCACGAACCTGTTGGCGAATCCGGGACACCCACTCGAATAGTGGAATTGAGCAATTTTGCTGTTGGGTTCGGCCTTCCAAGGGTGTCTTGAATAGACCTTCGCCTCCTGCCCGGATGCCTCGGGAGAATCGGAAACCGGGCCATCCCCTGCACGCGGCAACCGCTGACGCG
>CAZYHO010000684.1:0-2550 GCA_964647495.1 uncultured Akkermansia sp.
CGGCATCCCCGCCCCCCGGCAATCAGGCTTTCTCACCACCCCGCGATTTGGCGGTCCCCGGGTAGGGCGGCGCGTCCCGCCCGCCGCGGACGGCATCTTGCCGGCCGCACCGGGCGTCCCGCTCCTTGTGAGGTACACGTGAGCCCCACAGTTCGTGTGTCACCCTGCGGCGGGAGGCCCCACAGTTCGTGTGTCACCCTGCGAATCCTCCCGGGTAGGGCGGCGCGTCCCGCTCCTTGTGCGGTACACGTGTGCGCGAACACATCAAAAATCGAGTGTTCCCATCCCGGAGGGATGGCCGATCATAGCCGTGGGTCGGCGTCCATGTGCGAGGCTCGCCCCGTGTGCGGACGGCGACCCACGGAACGCGGTCCGCAAAGCCTCCGCATCCCGGAGGGATGCCAGAAGACCGGCAGTTTTCGGCCCTCATGCGTCCAGCGCCCCGGAGAAGCCGGGTGCCTGCCGCGGGCTCTTTTTGGCTTTGAAGGCTCATCGGAAACAGGAGAGCCGCTGGAATCGAGCCCCATAGTTCGTGTGTCACCCTGCGAATCCTCTGCCGCGGAGCCGATCCAGGAACAGAGTGTCCCAACTTTCCAGGCATTGCACAAGAGCCTCGCACCCATGCCGATACGCACGATGCCGCAGGCGACTGCGGCGCTCCCGGGTGCGGCGCTCCGCGGGAATCCACGGCCTTTCAAGCTTGCTGATGATCGGGGTTGGCTCACACGTCCGGTATCCGTTGAAGACGGCGGGAAACCGGGTAAAATGGCCGCCGATCCGCATCGCTGCCGATGACTTTTTCGCGTGTTCCACCATGGCTCCGCACCACGGTACGGCATCCGGTTTTTCCGCTTTTGCCGTTCGTGGTGTTTCTCGCAATCGTGAAGGAGAATTATCCCTTCACGAATTACCCGATGTACTCGAACCCGGGTCCCGGCCCGATCAGTTATTATTATCTCGCGGACTCGACCGGCACGCCGATCCCGGTCAGCTCCCATTGCGGGATCACCTCGCCGAGAATGAAGCGCCTGTACGAACGCAAGGTCGCCCAACTCCGGCGTTCCCGGCCGGACCTGCGTGCGGAGGAGGTGCACCGCATCGTCCTTGACGAGGTGTTCCCGTTCCTGCGGGGCTCCGCCAACCGCCGTCATCGCCCGTTGCCCGACGAACCCATGCGCCTGTACAAAGGAGAGATATACCATCTCGACGACGGCGAGTTCAGCGAAGAGGTCGTCATGCTCGGCGAGGAACTTTGGTGGCACTCGGACGCCGTGGCGGACGACGGCGAAGACGACGAAGTCGTGGACCTGGACAACGAATCGGAGGCATGAAAACGAACAAATGGCTCACGGCGGCGGCTTCCGGTTTTCGGCCCATGCGGGTCGGAGCGGTCGAGTTTTTTCTTCTTCGGCTGGGGTTCGCCTTCATCGCGTGGCAGAGCATCACCAAGTGGAAGACGCTGCCCTTCGACGGGCGACCGCACCCGGCCGGCCTCGCGCGATTGATGGATCTCACCTGGCTCAACGACCCGGAGAAGCTGGTCCTTTGCCAGACCATCGCGTTCGTCGCGCTGCTGGTGTACGTCACCGGGCGGTTTCTCTGGGCGGCATTGCCGGTCGTCTGCTTCATCGATATCGCGATCAACAGTTTCTACAACTCGCAGGGGTTCACGTATCACGGGCACCAGCTCCTCGGCCTCACCTTGTTCGCCCAGACGGTGGTCGTGCTGGTCATGGCGGTTCGCGGGGCGGCGCAGGGGGCCATCCGGGACCGCGCCGTCCGGCTCCGGATGGCGGTCGTGCTGCCCGGGCTGCTCCTGTTTTACTCGCAGATGGCCATCGCCGGCGCCTACGCCGTGTCGGTCGTCAGCAAGATGCAGAACACCAAAGGAAGATGGTTCGCCCGGAGCCACTACCACGCGGGGCAGCTCATCAAGACCGATCGCCAGCACTACTACACATCCGTCCCGCCCGGTGGCGCGCTCGGCCAGTCCGACAGCGCCCGCCGCGCCCGGCTCGTGGCCGACCACCCGCACCTCGCACGCATCGCATTCGGCGTGGGCGCGTGCCTGGAATTCCTCGTCTTCCTCGGCCTGAAAAACCGCCGCTGGGCGCTGGGCATCGGCTTTGCCATCGTGGCCCTCCATCACTCGATCTACGTCGTCATGCGGCTCGCCTTCCCGCTCAATGAAATGCTCGCCATCCTTTTCTTCGTCAACCCGGCTTACTGGCTCCGACGATCCCTCCCCGGCGGCCGCCAGTTCTCGGAACCGCTCCCCCCAGACCCGCCCGGCCCCGGCCTTTCGCCGCCGATTCCAGGCGCGGCCGGCCTGGTCCGCGGGTGTCCGCCAGTTTGACGCTCCACATCCCGGCCCCACAGTTCGTGTGTCACCCTGCGAATCCCTTTCGACCTGTGACCACTGATCTCCGGTCTCTGCCCTCTGGGAGTGGCCGGGATCGGCCCGGTATTGCCCGGGCGGGCGGGGGCGGGTAGATGGGGGGATGACGATTCTTCTGGCGGGTTTCGGGTATGTGGGGCGGGCGGCGGCGG
>CAZYHO010000685.1:0-2530 GCA_964647495.1 uncultured Akkermansia sp.
AACGCACCCGGCTCAAGCGCCGGCAACACGACCGCCGATGCCGGTAGCCCCAGCAACAGCCACCAAGCCGCCACCAGCCAAAGCAACGCTTGAACCGAATGTGGATGAGAGCGTCCAGCCACGGAGAGGACACTACCGCACCCACCGGAGCGGAAAAGAGGAAATCGGGACATGGGGCACGGTTCACGCGGTGCGTACAAGCACGTCGGAAAGGGATGGATGAGCTGTCCCTCTGCCCACTTTCACAACCACCTGTCCATTCGTGCTCTTCGTGCTCTTCGTGGTTAAAAGGACCGCCGGCCTTGAACCACGAATTTCACGAATTTCACGAAGGCTATCGGTACGCAGGACAGCCCGGCCTTCCGTGGGTGCTGGGAACAATTGCGCTTCCCCGATCGCCCAGGCTATCCGTGCCATCCGTGCCATCCGTGGTTGAAAAATCAGGGCACAGGTCCGCCAACGAACCTGGCAACAGATCGCAGCCGGAGGAACCGCGGATTACGCGGATTGACGCGGATGGGAAGGCCGGCGGAAAGCCAGAGGTCAGGCGCCAGGTTCACTGACCGAGGCTCCGAGATCAGCGGTCAGCGCCCGGAATTCACACGGCAGCGCCCCTGCAAACGACCAATGACGAATACGTGATGGTTCGCAAGAGAGGGTTTTTGGTAGCCCGCGAAACACGCTAAACACACGAAAGAATGGAAAGAGAATTTTCGTGTGTTTAGTGTGTTTCGCGGGCATAAAACTGCGATCTTTCATCATCGGTCAAAGTCGCGCGTCTCAGTGGTTTCCGAAACCCGGGCGGGCTGAAAAAGGCAGGAAGGACGGGCTGGGCTGATCACGACAGGACTGGATGTGGGCGGCCCGTGTCTTGGCGCGTCTGGATGGATACAAGAGCGGCCATGTCGCCTTCGCTGCGGCCCGTTGCTCAAGAAGCTTTCTCCGACTTTGGCACAGCAACCGAGTGGCACGTTCACTGCGGTTGGTTGCCACCGTGTTTTTGATCGGCTCCGCGGCCGGGCCGGCGAGCCGCAGGCGCCTGCGGCGCTTTGACTGCGGCGCTCCCTCACTTCCAGGCGGAGCGCAGCTCGTGTACTTCCAGAGCGGCGGCGCGCGCGGCTCCTCCCTGGACGGTCACGCTCAGTGAGCGGTTTTCCGCCGCCGGCTGGAATGGCATGGGGACATAGGTCAAGCCATCGCCGACGAAGACCTCCAGGCCGGTGCGGTCGCAGAAAACCGTGAGCCGCAACCGCCCGTCGACCAACGGAGCAGGAGCGCGATGACCGTGGACCACGACCTCCTGGGCGGCCGCCTCGTATTTGATCTCGGCGCCACGCACTGAAAACACGATTTCCTCGGCCTGGCCGGGATCGATGTCGGCGCTGAGTTCCACCAGCTCGGCTGTCACGTCGGCCAGCGGGTTCGGGCCGCCGGGCACCAATGCCGTTTCGGCGATGGAATGTGAGCGCGCGCGCAGGGCGGCCAGTTCGCGCACCGGCGTCCATGTCAGGCGCGGGCCGTCGGGGGTGGAGACGAGTTTGAGTTCCAGCGGCAGGGACATCGACTGGTTGAACGGCATGCCTTTGGTTTCGGTCTGAAACCATCCGATCTGGATGCGCCGTCCGTCGGAGGCCGGGATATCGCTGAACGTCTGCGCCGCGTAAAACCCTTTGCCGCGATGCCCCGGCAGCATCGGCGATTCCGGCTTGAACGTCGTGCCGTCGAACGACCCGACCTGGTACTCGCTGTTGGCGGCGGTCAGCACCCACTTGCGGTTCGCCTCGTCCCCGTCGACCGCTATCTCGAAAAATTCCGGACACTCGTAATAACCGTCGTTGCGGCTGAGATAGGTCCAATCCTTGAGGTTCGGCGAGCTGAAGAACTGGATCGTGTGAACTTTGTCGACTTCGACGTAGAGCGTCATGATCCATTTCCGGCTCGGCTCGTGCCAGATGATCTTAGGATCGCGGTTGCCCGGCGTGATTTGCTTGAGGACCGGATTGCCCGCGAACTTGGTGAATGTGCGGCCGTCGGTGCTCGCGGCGAGGCACTGGACCGCGGGATTGCCGGCAGCCGTGTAAGCGAGGACGAGCGCGGGTTTACCGGCGGCGCCGAGCCCGCTGGTGTTATGCCAGTCGACCACCGCGCCGCCACTGAACATCGGCCCCATGGGGTCCGGCAGGAGTTTGTCGCCCAGCTCCTCCCAGTGCACGAGGTCGCGGCTCACGGCGTGGCCCCAGTGCATGTTGCCCCATGCCCAGCCGTATGGGTTGTGCTGGTAAAAGAGATGGTACTCGCCGTTGAAGTAGACCATCCCGTTCGGATCGTTGTTCCAGCCTCGCTGCGAGGAGAAGTGGAACTGCCCGCGCAGCGGTTCGCGGTACAAGTCCTCCGCGCCCTTGAGCGAATCGCCCTGCTCGATCCCCGCTAGCGCCTGCGACCCCTCGCGCAGCGTGTCGACCTTCAGCGTGACGGTCTTCCCATGCCACTCCGACACATCCATGAACGCCCACCAGTCGGGCTCGGCGTC
>CAZYHO010000686.1:0-2523 GCA_964647495.1 uncultured Akkermansia sp.
TGAGTCGCATGTCCCAGACGGCCATTTCACCGACCCGGGCCGAAGACTTTCCCGAGTGGTATCAGCAGATCATCCGGGCCGGCGACCTCGCGGAGAATTCGGAGGTCCGCGGCTGCATGGTGATCAAACCCTGGGGCTACGGCCTGTGGGAGAATATCCAGCGCCAGCTTGACCGGCTTTTCAAGGAATCAGGGCACAAGAACGCGTATTTCCCGCTGTTCATTCCGCTGAGCTACCTCGAGAAGGAGGCGGCGCATGTGGCGGGATTCGCCAAGGAATGCGCGGTGGTGACGCACCACCGGCTGGAGGCCGGTCCGGACGGGCGGTTGCGGCCCGCGCCTTCGGCGGAATTGAGCGAGCCGCTGGTGGTGCGGCCGACTTCGGAAACGATCATCGGGGCGGCATACGCGCGCTGGGTTCAGAGTTACCGGGATCTTCCGATCCTCATCAACCAGTGGGCGAACGTGGTCCGCTGGGAAATGCGGCCGCGCCTTTTCCTGAGGACGGCGGAATTTCTCTGGCAGGAAGGCCACACCGCCCACGAGACCAGCGAGGAGGCCGTCGAGGAAACGGAACGGATTCTCGGGATATACGAACGCTTTGTCCGCGATCATCTCGCCATCCCCGTGCTCACCGGCGAAAAAACCGCCAACGAACGCTTCCCGGGCGCCGTCACCACGCTGTGCATCGAGGCCATGGTCCAGGACCGCAAGGCGATCCAGGCGGGCACAAGCCACTTCCTCGGGCAGAATTTCTCCAAGGCCTCGGGCATCGAATTCACCGGAAGAGACGGCGCCCGCCAGCACGCGTGGACAACAAGCTGGGGCGTGAGCACGCGCCTCATCGGGACGCTGCTCATGGCGCACTCGGACGACGACGGCGTCGTTCTGCCACCGCGGGTTGCGCCCACCCAGATCGTCATCCTGCCGGTCACGCCGAAGCCGGAGACGCGCGGCGCGGTCTTGGCCAAAGCCCATGAACTCGCCGCCGCGCTGCGCGCCGAGCGCGCCTGGGACGAGCGGTTGAGCGTCGAGGTGGACGAACGCGACCTGGCCGGCGGCGCAAAAAACTGGGAATGGATCAAGAAGGGCGTGCCGGTGCGCGTCGAGATCGGCCCGCGCGATCTGGAGAAGGGGACCGTCGCCGTGGCGCGCCGCGATGCCGGCCCGAAGGAAAAGTCGTTTCCGACGATCGAGGCCTTCACGTCAGGCGCCGCGGCCATGCTCGAGGAAATCCAGGCCAGGCTGCTCGAGCGGGCCACCGTTTTCCGCGATGCCGGCATGGTCCGGATCGACACGGAGGCCGGCCTCCGGGAGTTTTTCGGCGAGCAGGCGCCCGGTGGATTCGCGCTCGTGCCATGGGCGGGGAGCAGCGAGGACGAGGACCGCCTGCGCGAAGAACTCAAGATCACCATCCGTTGTGTGCCGTTCGGCGATGAGTTTGCGGAGAACGGCTCATGCCTGCTCACCGGGCGGCCCAGCACCCGCCGCGTGGTTTTCGCCAGGAGTTACTGAACTCCGGACGTTCCGGAGCCTCAGAACGGCGTGGCGTTCGCGCCGTCCACCGCGTATTCGAACCCGCGGAAGAGGCTCTCGAGGCGCCAGGCGGTCGCGTATTTGCAGAAGCCGGTGTTCATCAGGTTGAAGCGCTCGATGCACTCGAGCATCCAGATCGGCGTGTCCCGCATGGATTTCAGCTCGAAGATGTAACCTGGGTAATTCCGCCGCAGGCCGATCTGCAGATCCATCGGCCTCCACCGCCGCCACGTGGCGAGTTCCGGCCCCGGCAGCAGCCAGTCGCGCGTCGGGCGGTACGAAATGCGGCGGTCGAACGTGATCCGCGCGTAGTCGTCGTTCGCGCCGAAATAGCTCTCGCGGATGTAGCGGATCAGCATTTTCGGGCGCGCGTGGATCGCGTTCGCCACGCGCGCAAACTCCAGGAAGTTCGAATTGTCCTTCGCCGTCTTGAGGATCGGCGCCGTCGACGGCTCGACCACGCACTTTTCATGGTAGTCACCGCGCCGCATCTTGGCGCGGCTCTTCACGATGACGGCGCCGATCTTGCGCTTCACCTCGAAAAAGACAGGCCCCCGGGGATCGGCGTCCACGCCATACGTGCGGATGCGCAGCTTGAATCGCGAGAACGCCTTGAGTTCCTTGAGCAGCGCCAGGCTCATCATCGGCGTGTCGAGCTGCGCGGTCGTCACGATGTACTCGGGGATTTCCCCGCGGCCATTGGGATCGGGAATGCAGAACGGCCGCAGAAACTGCCGGACCGGCGCGATGAGCCGCGGATGCAGCACGAACTTTTGCTCGAACCGCTCGATGACCAGATCCTTCGCGCCCTTCCGGCTCGGACCTGTGCCCGTCGGGCCCATCGGGCCGGTCGCAGGGACTCGCTCGCCCGCCGTCGATCCGCCTGGCGCCGGCCGCCACACTGACCTCCCGGCGACGGGTTCGCTCACGGCAGTGTGAGACGCAGGGAACAAGGCGAGACTCATGGCGGAAGAATGATTGGCTCAGA
>CAZYHO010000687.1:0-2523 GCA_964647495.1 uncultured Akkermansia sp.
TTTCATGGTGTTCATTTGCTTTGTGGTTTGGTCGATTCGAACTGGTTTCGTGGAGGAAAAGGCAACTCGTGATCACAGGCTACCTTGTATCGCATAGTATTGCTTCCCGCACACCCACGCAACAGGAATCCTCGACGGCGCCCAGTTTTCTGAAGTGCTCGGGCGTCATGAATGCGGTCCGCAGACCGGCTGTTTCCGCCGGAGTCAACTGTTCATCTGTCCACTTTCTCTTGATTCTACTTTGTCGGATTCCGGTGTACGGAGTGGTGAGGCAGACAACCCGCCTTCCCGTTACCAACGCCTCATCGCGGCAAGTCAAACCCGTTCACCGGAGTGAAGTGTCACCGATGTGGAGAAACACGGAGCGTCATGTGGAATTCTCCTCCACACCACAGGGCCAACGGCCCGGCACTATACCAGCCTGGGGCATCGCCCCAGGATTGGCCGCCACACTATAATAAAGGGCTGAAGGCCCGCCCTGTCACTATCACTCAATCACCGACAGGAAGGATGACACCGGGGATCGTGGGCATCACGAATGTTGAAGTGGAAAGGGCACGATCGAGGATGGACCGGGCTTTCAGCCCTCATCGATCGGGGGATCCAAATCCTGGGGCGATGGCCAGCTCGATGGCTTCGGACCGGCGCCCGGCGTCGAGCAGGTGGCGGCAGCGGTGTTGCGCCCAAACCAGGCGAGGGGCGGCGTTTTCGGCGTCGGGCACGGACCCGCTAAGAGTGTATGGCCGAGACCAGGCGCGGCCATCCGGATGACGAGCGGTGAGGGCGGCCGAGAGCGCGGCGCCGGAGAGTTCGATTTCGATGAGGCCGAAGGGGTTCATGGTTCTTGCGGGTTGGGTTCAGGGTTCTCGAGGATTCGTTGAATGGCCTGGATCTGATCGGGAGAGAGACGGAATCCGGGGCGGCGGAAAACGAGAAGCACCTCGGCGCCCAGCGGCCAGGTTTTCCACGTCTCGGGCTGCGTGATCCGCGTGGGTTCAGCGATCCGCGACGCCTCGGCACCCGCACAGGAATCGAGCACCGCCTGCCAGGCGGCAGCCTGGGCAATGCCCTCGAGACGATCATCGGCCCCGGCGATTCCGGCGGTCCGGCGCTGAGCCGGACGGAAACCGGCTGGACGCTGGTGGGCATCAACACCTTCACCGAAGGCTACGGCGGAAAATCCGGCGATACCGGCGGCGGCGTGCTCGTCGAACCGTATCGGGACTGGATTCACCAGGTCGCCGCAATCCCGGAACCCGGTACTCTCGCCTTGCTCGCGATGGCGCTCGCTCTGTTTTTCCGGCGCGGCGAAGATCGAGGCGGATCCGGCGTTGCTGGAGATTCCGCTGGCGAACATCGACCGGTGGCTGGCGCGGGGTCACCGGTCGGTGGAGCGCCTGGAACAATGGCGGACGCTGCTGATGGAAGCCAATGCCTCACCCCAGGGCATTGAGCGTCTCCTGGAACTGCTGCGCGACCAGTCCTGGGAGGCGGTTTTCATGAAAGAATTCGCGCCGACGCCCGGTATTCTCACGGACGAGGAGAGGAAGCGTTTCTCATGCACCTCAGCGCATTGAATGCACTGATCGTCAAGGGCGCGCGATCTCCGGATCCACGGGACGGTGGAACGCCCGGAGATGCGCCACATTCAGCGTGTACAGCCTCGCGGCGCCGGCCTTTCTGGCCGCCACAAGGTGGAGGTAATCGAAAACCGCACCGCCGCGCACGCCGCGGTCCTGCGCTTCCTTGAAAGAGATGAGTATCTCCGATGAATCGAGGCTGGTCCATTGCAGCGCAGGGGCGTAATCTTTCTCGATCAATTCCGCCACCACGGCTGCCGGCAGTCGAAATGGTCTGCGACCCCCGGTGAGTGTGCTGAACACCTCGGCCATCGCGTGCGTGTAAATCCGCAGATCTCCTCGATCCAGCAGGCTGTCGCATTCCGCATGAAACGCCTCGGAATCGACCATCGCCGCCACCAGCACGCCGGAATCGATCGCGTCGCTCATGGCTCAAACGGCGCGTCCATTCTGGCCATATAGTCCTCCCGCATTTCCTGCACAGCCGCGGCCGCATCGAACCCCTCCCAACCCACAATCACCCTGCGTTTCCCACGCCGCTCGATTCTCGATTCCGGCACCTCTTCCACCAGTTCGAGCTTCTCGCCGACCACCTCCGCCCGCAGTCTGGCGCCCGCGCTCAACCGCAACCGATCGCGCAACGGCTTCGGCAGTACCACCCGTCCCGCCTTGTCCAAGGTCAACGTCACGGTCATGGCATCGACGATGCCGCCAATCATGCCAAAGTCAATGTCAATACCGATGGTGTCACGCGATAGAGGGACAGACCCATCCCGCACAAGGATCGCGGGTTACAGCATGTGTGGCTGCAAGCCGAGGACGGCGCTCACGTGATCGAGCGCCGCGGCGTGGTGGCCTGTGAGGAGGAGATAGTGGTGTGACGCCAGATGCGTCATGAGGCGGTGGCCGTCGGGCACGCGGATGACGCCGCCATTGAGGCAGT
>CAZYHO010000688.1:0-2510 GCA_964647495.1 uncultured Akkermansia sp.
GTGGGCGGGCGATACGGGAAGCCTGTCGGCGCTCCCGGGGCACGCTCAGGTCAAGGCCTTCTGCCGGCGGCTTTCGACGGCGCGGAACAACCGCAACTTTCCGTAGCTGATCCGGCCTCCCAGATGTTCGAACACCGGTTTGAGTGCCTCTTCGGCGTAACCGTCCAGGGCCGCGCGCATCTCGGCTTCCTCGCTCTCGCTGTAAATACGGCGCACGTCGATTTCCATGCCGGTCTCGACTGCCTGCGCCAGATGGTTTTCGATTGTGGATGTCGCGAGCCGGCGCGATGCGGCGACTTCCTCGACGCTTTTGCCGGTCCGCCATAACTCCAGGCTGACCATCGCGGTGCCGTTGGGGGTCGGCGGGCTGGATGGACGCGCGGCGGAGACGGGCGATTCCAGTGGCGGGAAGCTCATGCGCGGGTGTTCCGCGAGCCACGCGGCGATCTCGCCCATGAAGCCCGCTCCATAGTCGGCCAGCTTGCGCGCGCCCACTCCGGGAATCCGCAGGAATGCCGCTTCGTCCGCCGGGTACTCACGGGCCATGTGACGCAGCGCGACATCGGCAAAGACCACGTAGGGCGGCACACCCGCGGCGTCCGCGAGCCGCTTCCGGAACGCCCGCAGCACATCGAACAAGCCGGTGTCGCACTCGATCTCGCCCGCGCGGCGGACGGCCGGCTTGTCGACGACCAGCAGCCGTGTCAGCGAAACCGGCCTGCGTTCTTTCAGCAGCGCCATTCCCTCCGGCGTCACGCGCATGGTCGGGAAATTGCCACCCTCGGTGGCGAACCAGCCGTTTCGCAACAGTTGCCGGCCGATCTCCATCCACTTCGCCGCGCTGTGCTCTTTGCCGATGCCGTAGGTGCTCAGCTTGTCGTGCTTCCAGCGCATGATTTTCTCGCCACGCGAGCCGGTCAGCACGTCCGCCAGGTGCTTGAGCCCGACGCGGAAACCGCCCGCCTGCCACACGCGCTCCGCGCAGCACAGTAGCTTCTGCGCTTCGATCGTGGCGTTCCACGTTTCCCGGGGCGACAGGCAGTTGTCGCAGGCGCCGCAGTTCTCCTCTTCCCGCGTCTCGCCGAAGTATGCCAGCAGGTCGGTGCGCCGGCATCCGTCGCTCTCGGCGAAATCCGCCATGCGATCGATCTGCTGCCGTGCTGTATCGCGCGCCTCCGGATCCGGATTTCCGTCGAGAAAGTACTGGAGCCTGGCCACGTCGCCGCGCGAGTAAAGCAGCAGGCAATCCGCGGGCAGACCGTCCCGCCCGGCGCGGCCGGTTTCCTGATAGTAGCTCTCGACATTCTTCGGCAGGTCGGCGTGGATCACGAAGCGCACGTCCGGTTTGTTGATTCCCATGCCGAAGGCCACCGTGGCGCACACCACGCGCACCTCGTCCCGCAGGAAAGCGTCCTGGTTTCGCGCCCGCTCCTCCGCCTCCAGCCCCGCATGGTAGCACACCGCGGAAATCCCGGCCCCGCGCAAGGACGCCGCCAGTTCCTCGCTACGCTTGCGCGACTGGCAGTACACGATGCCCGATTCCTGCCCGCGCCGCCGGATGAACGCCAGCGTCTGTGCCGTCGCGTTGTTTTTCGGCTCGACCGCATAGCTCAGGTTCGGCCGGTTGAAACTCGCCAGAAAGTCCGCCGGATCCCGCAGCCCGAGCTGCGAAACGATATCCTCCCGCACGCGCGGTGTGGCGGTCGCCGTCAGGGCCATCACCGGCGCCTCCGGCAGCCGCTCCCGCAGCTCCCGCAAACGCCGGTATTCCGGCCGGAAATCGTGCCCCCATTCGCTGATGCAATGCGCCTCGTCCACCGCCAGCGCCGTCACGCGCCACTCGTCGAGCCGCGGCAGAAAGTCACCGGTCATCAACCGCTCGGGCGCCAGGTACACGAGCTTGTAGGCCCCCGCGCGCAAACCTTGCAGGCGGCGGCGGTTTTCCGCCGGATCCAGCGACGAGTTCAGAAATGTCGCCGCCACGCCGCCCGCCTCGAGCTGGTCCACCTGATCCTTCATCAGCGCAATCAGCGGCGAAACCACCAGCGTCACCCCTTCCCGCGCCAGCGCCGGCAGTTGATAGCATAAACTCTTCCCCGCCCCGGTCGGCAGAATCGCCAGCACGTCCCGCCCGGCCAGCGCCGCCCCCATGATTTCCTGCTGCAAGGGCCGGAAATCGTCGTACCCGAAATGCCGCTTCAACAAGCGCGCCAGTTCTTCGTCACGCGTCATGCTCGCACAAAGTATGTTGTTTTGAACAGTTCAAGTGGTTTTTCGCTCATCCCTGCAAATTCCAGATCATTCCTCATCATTGGCCAATGGAGAGGAACGTGAACAAGATGCGAAAACTTTCATCTTTGGATTGACTAATACCGGCTTCAGCCGGGCAGCGAAGCGTGGGGCGCACCCGGCTTCGCGTTCCGCCTGAAGGCGGGACTCCAACCCAACGTCGTTTCGCACAGGTTTTGAGTTGGAGTACCGGCTTCAGCCGGGCGCGAAGCCTGGCGCGA
>CAZYHO010000689.1:0-2505 GCA_964647495.1 uncultured Akkermansia sp.
CGGTGTCCCGGCACTGGGTGTAGAGTTCGGTGGTCAGGCTGTTGTGCTGGTCCCATCCGGCGTGCATGACCTGCACGCAGCGGACGCCGCGCTCGACGAGGCGACGCGCCATCAGGCAGTTGTAGGCGAATGTCCCCTGCTCCCTGACCGAGGGGCCGTAGAGATCGAGGACCGATTGCGGCTCGCGCGAGATGTCGGCGAGTTCGGGCACGCTCGTCTGCATGCGGAAGGCCATTTCGTACTGGGCGATGCGCGCGGCGATCTCGGGGTCGCCGTGCTCGCGCGATTTCATTTCGTTGAGCGCGGCCAGGTCGTCGAGCATGGCACGGCGGGTGGCGCGGCTCAGCCCGGCCGGATCGCCGAGGTAAAGGACCGGCTCGCCGCTCCCGCGGAACTTCACGCCCTGATAGCGCGACGGCAGAAAGCCGGATCCCCAGTAGAAATCGTAGAATATCTGGCCGCAGCTCGTCCCCTTGCTCACGGAGGTCATGACGACGAAAGCCGGCAGGTTTTCGCAGTCGCTGCCCAGCCCGTAGGCAAGCCAGGCGCCGAGTGTCGGGCGGCCGGGGATTTGCCCGCCGCTGAGGAGAAGCGAGATGCCCGGCGCGTGGTTCACGGCGTCGGTGTGCAGGCTTTTGACGAAGCAGAGGTCGTCGGCGATGCCTGCGGTGTGCGGCAGGAATTCGCTGACCCAGGCGCCGGACTGGCCGCGCTGATGGAACGGCTCGACCGGAGCGAGGAGGAGCTTGCCATCCGCCTTGCCGGTCATCGTGCTGAACCTTTTGCCGCCGATGTAGGCATCCGGGACTGGCTGGCCGTGAAGCTGCTGGAGCCGCGGTTTGAAATCGAAGAGGTCCACATGAGTCGGCGCCCCATTCTGGAAGAGATAGATGACGTGCCTGGCCTTCGGCGCGAAGTGGGCCGCGCGCCGGGCGGTTTCGCCGGGATCCGGCGCCGCGTGCAACCCGCTGCGCCCGAGCAGGCCGGCGAGCGAGGCCAGGCCGAGGCCGGTGCCGGCGCGGCCGAGCAGGTCGCGGCGTGTCAGCCGCAGATTGAATTCATGCACGGGGTTCATGGGCGTCATTCCTTGGTCAGCGCTTCGTCCAGGTTGAGAATCGTGTGGCAGACGAGTGTCCACGCGGCGTGCTCGACCGCGCCGATCGCCTCGTCGCGCGGGCTTTCGCCCGTGGCGAGCAGCGCGGCGGCGGCGGCCGGATCCGCCTCGTAATGCGCACGGTGTCGGTCGAGCGCGCGGAGGAGCAGGGCGGTTTCCGCGCTGTTCGGCTCGCGGCCGAGCACGCGGCGGCAGGCGAATACGAGGCGGTCCGCCGGTTCGGCGCCTCCGTCCGCGAGCACGCGCTGGGCGAGCGCGCGGGCCGCTTCGATGTACGTCGTGTCGTTGAGTGTGAGCAGCGCGTGGAGCGGGACGTTGGTGCGCGGCGTCTTCACCGTGCACGACTGCCGGCTTGCCACGTCGAAGAACAGTGTCGGCCCGACGATGCGCCGCCAGAAAACATACAGGCTGCGGCGATACAGCGCCTCGCCGTGATCCTGCTCGTAGCGCTTTCCGCCGAATGTCGCCTCCTCCCACACGCCGGGCGGTTGATACGGCTTGACCGGCGTGCCGCCCCGTTTCTCGACCAGCAGGCCGGACGCCGCCAGCGCGTTGTCACGGATCATCCACGACGGCATACGGAATCGCGGGCCGCGCGCCAGCAGGCGGTTCTCCGGGTCGCGTTCGGCCAGCGCCGGCGTCACCTGCGACGACTGGCGGTACGTCGCGCTCGTCACCATGAGCCGCAGCAATCGCTTCACGTCCCAGCCGGACTCGACGAACTCGACAGCCAGCCAGTCGAGCAACTCGGGGTGCGCCGGCCGCTCGCTCTGCACGCCGAAGTCTTCGGCCGTCTTGACCAGCCCGACGCCGAAGATCGACTGCCAGAAGCGATTGACCGTGACGCGCGCGGTCAGCGGGTGGTCGGGCGAGACGAGCCAGCGCGCCAGACCGAGGCGGTTCGGGTGGTCCGGCGTTTTTCCGCTGGCGAGCGCCGCCGGCAGAGCCATGGGGACCTCCGCGGCCGGCTGGAGGTAGTCGCCGCGATTGAGGATGAATGTCGGCCGCGATTTCTCCATGTCTTCCATGACCATGACTTTAGGGACGGCATGGGCGTAGGCGTCGCGTTCCTGGCGCGCGTGGCGCTGGTCGCCGAGCAGTCGCGCGTACTCGGGATCGCTCTTTTGCCAATGGGCGGCCAGCTTGCCGAGGCGGCCCGCGTCGCGGTCGGCCGGCGCCACTTTCAAATGGTCGAGGATTTCCTTCGGCAGATCGCGCGCCGCCGCGGCGTGCTCGACTCCCTGGCCTTCTTCGCGGGCGAATTTGGCGGCCTCCACGCGTGCGGTGTCGGCGATGGCGGCGGTCAGCCTGGCCTGCCACTGGGCGAGGCCCGCCGCGACCTCGGGCGTCGGCGCCTCGAGCACGGGAGGCGACTGGGGATCGCCTCCGCT
>CAZYHO010000690.1:0-2504 GCA_964647495.1 uncultured Akkermansia sp.
GCCTTTGAGTTCTTCATGATGTTTTCCGCGCGAACCAGGCGCGTTCCATGGCGAGGGCGGCGACTTTGAGGACGGCGACTTTGAGGACGGGGAGCGAGAGGCGGTCGATGCTTGCGGGTGAGGTGCCGTGTGGATGGGGCATGGTGTGGGCGTGTGGCACGAATGGCCGTGCCACATGGTGCACGATCGGTGGTGCGGTGTGCAAGAACGATGGAGCGCGATGCTGGGTCGGCGGGGTGTGGAGGGGCGCACCGCGCGCCGGCGCTCAATCCGGGTGAATCGGAGGGGCGGCGTCGATGGAGCGTGCCACCTCGTCCAGGAGGGCGTGGTTCATTTCCACGAGGTGGCGGGACTCGGGGAAGCGGCCGGCGTGGACGTCGTCGATGTATTCGCGGAAGGCGGCGAGGCGTTCCTGCTGGAGGCGGCGGTATTCGGCGGCGAAATCGCGGTAGGTTTTGGCGTGGCGCGGCGGTCGCTCGTCGTAGTCGCCGAGGATGTCGTCGGAGAAAAGGAATTGTGTGTCGCAGCCGCTGCCGGAGCCGAGGGACATGAGGATCATGGTTGTCTGCGACGAGAGGAAGCGCGCGAGATTCTGGGGCACGACCTCGAGTTCCGCGGCGTAGGCGCCGGCGCTCTCCAGTTCCTTCATGCGGCGGTGGAGCCGCAGGGCTTCCTCGACGGTGCGGCCGATCGCGCGGTAGCCGGTCCATGTGACGTGCCGCGGCACCAGCCCGAGATGCCCGACGACCGGGATGCCCTCGCGCGCCATGGCCTCGATGATGGCCGGGCTGGCGGAGCAATACACGGAGCTGGCCCCGATTTCGAGGGCGCGGAAGGCGACGCGGATCGCCTCCTCCGCCGATGCCAGCCCGTGCGGAGTGGCCGCGGAAATGAAACTTCGCGGCGCCGCGGCCACGATCCGTGGCAGACGCGCCTGCGCCTCCGGACTGTCGAAACTGCAGCTCATCAGGTCGACTCCGGCCTCCTCCGCGGCGGCGGCTTCCTCCGGGGATTTGACGTGGATGTGCGTCAGGCAGCGCCGGCCTTTGAGCTGCCGGAGATCGAAGACCGTGTACTTTTTGCGGGGTCGAAGCATCGGAGGTGGATGGCGGTGCGGTGGATTCTGTCAAGTACGGGACGCGACTTCAGAGGGCAGAGGGCAGGGGGCAGAGCACAATTTGCCTCTCCACTTGCTGCAGCGTCCCGGCGCCGGCGCCCCCAGCCCTCTCGACCTCGCCTCGCCATCGCTCCCTCCTCCAAAACGAGTTCCTCCCACGTACAACTTTTTCCTTGGCATGGGCTGCACTTCCGGTCACTATGGCCAGATGCACCGCCCATGGACGAAGTCCGCCCTTCAAGGAGGCAATTGCACCACAGATACCACTGTGTGTTTGAACAGGTTCAGACGCACAGTGGCTTGATTTTACTGTTGTGCCGAAGAAATCGTGCTACGGTCGCCCCGATCTGATCGCTTTCTCCGGCTACAACGTCAAGACCATGAAAACTACATCATTACCAGTCGTGCTTGCAGCCTCGCTGCTGGCTTTCTCCTCCGCTGCCCCTGCCGCCATCATCTTCAACAATATCCCTGACACACTGCCGGCCAATGTCGCCAGCCTTGCTTATAACGCCACCAGCACGTCCGAGTTAGGAAACTCCGTGACCTTCGCCGGTACGGAGCGTGAGCTTACCAACGTCCGCATCACGCTCAGCAACTGGGCCACTCAGGATGACAATCCCGACTTCGGAGATGCATCTGGATATGATCATCCCGTCATCGTGAACATTTACGAAGCCATCGATGCGATCACGGTCGGTTCTCTCATCGCAACCCGGACGCAAACCGTGCATATCCCCTGGCACGTGGCCGGCGGCGAAGAAGGTGGCACAGCGTTTAACGTGGATTTCGATTTCACCGGAACCAGCGTTCCCGATTCCGCGATTTTCGCCGTCGCCTATAACACTCAGAACCGTGGTCCATCCCCGATCGGAGCGGCCGGACCATACGATTTCCTGAACTACGGCGTCATTGCAGACTCCCCATCGGTCGGAACCGATATCGATCCTGATAATGTCTTTTGGTCGAGCACCTACCTGGGCCGGCCAGATGGCCTGAGCAACGATCAGGGATGGACCGGCATCACGCCAATGGTACAGGTCACCGCAGTCGCAGTCCCGGAACCTTCCCACGCGTTGCTGCTTGTCCTGACGGGATCTCTCACCATCCTGCGCCGCAGACGCGACTGATTGTCGCCTTTCCTGGTTGAACGATTTGCGGGAGAGGAGGCGCGGGTCGACGGGTTTTTCCTCGGCGCGGGTTTGTGACCACGCACCGCGGTACTGCCATGGCTGTCGATGACGAGCCGATGCCGGAGGGCGTCGAGTCGCTGGTGGCCGCCGACGGCCGGGACCGATAGTTCCGGACCGCCGTCTGGCTGCCAGCCGCAGGCACGGCTGATGTCGAGCGGCTGTTTGTGGCGCTGGAGGGGGTTAATGCGCTTCAG
>CAZYHO010000691.1:0-2504 GCA_964647495.1 uncultured Akkermansia sp.
AATCCATCCAGAACGCCGGCGAATCGGAAATCGACGTCCCGCGCGGCATCGTGAGATGGAGCAAGTGGCGTCAAGGCGCCCTGCGCGCCGAGCACCGCCAGGCCCGCCAGCAAATGCGCGCCGCCGCCGCCGCGAAATCCGCCGCCACCACCCCGAAATCCGGCCCCACCTGAGACGACGCCTCGCCAGGCACGTTTCCATGCAATTTGAGGTTCTCGGGTATGGCGGCGCGTCCCGCTCCGTGCCTCCGCCCCATGTCCGCGCGGAGTCCCCGCGAACCATCGCCCCATCCCTCCATATGAGGTCTGTCCCCATACGAAAGCGGCCAGATCGCCGGAAGCCGCGAGGAACGAGTGACCAATGAATCGGTTGTGGCCGGCTCGATTCCGGAAATGATCCTGCCATGTTCCATTGCCGATTCCGGGTTCGGGCCGCGGCGGCGCTGAGTGCCCTGGCGTTGGGCATTTGTTTGCCCGCCGCCGATCCGCCAGTCGCCGACCTCTCCACCGCCGAGGCACGCGCCACGCGGCCTGCCAATCGACTGGCGGAGGAGAAATCGCCGTACCTCTTGCAGCACGCCCACAATCCGGTCGACTGGTTCCCGTGGGGCGAGGAGGCATTTGAAAAGGCGAAGCGCGAGAACAAACCGATCCTGCTCAGCATCGGCTACTCGACCTGCCATTGGTGCCACGTCATGGAGCGCGAGTCGTTCATGGACGAATCGATCGCCGCGTTCCTCAACAAGCACTTCGTTGCCATCAAGCTCGACCGCGAGGAGCGCCCGGACCTCGACCGCATCTACCTGAACGCGCTCCAGGCGATCGGGGTCGGCGGCGGCTGGCCGCTCAACGTCTTCCTCACGCCGGAGCGCAAGCCGTTCTTCGGCGGCACGTATTTCCCGCCCGAACCCAAAGGCGGGCTGGCCGGGTTCCTCGACGTCATCGAGCGCGTCCACGGCGCCTGGACCGACCAGCCATCCGAAATCCTCGGCAACGCCGAGCTGCTCACCACCGAACTCTCCCGCGTCCTGACCTCCGACACCCTTTCCCCGGACGCCTCGCTCCCCGGATCCGCCCCGCTCGCGCAGGCCGCCGCCACTTTCCTCGCCGCCTACGACGCCACCAACGGCGGATTCGCCACCGAACCGAAATTCCCCCAGCCCGCCGTCGTCTCCGCCGTCCTCCGCCACGGCCTCGATACAAAAAACGAGCCCGCCATCGCCGCCGCCGTCCACACACTCCACGCCATGGCCGCCGGCGGCATCCACGACCAGCTCGGCGGTGGATTCGCCCGCTACGCCGTCGACGAACGCTGGCTCGTCCCGCACTTCGAGAAAATGCTCTACGACAACGCCCAGCTCGCCTGCCTGTACCTCGACGCCGCCGTCGCCGCGCCGCCCGCCGACCGCCCGCGCATGGCCGATGTCGCCCGCGGCATCATTGCCTATATAAAACGCGACATGACCAGTCCGGACGGCGCCTTCTACTCAGCCGAAGACGCTCAAAGCGAAGGACATGAAGGCAAATTTTACACCTGGACCACGGAGGAAATCGGACGCCTTCTCGACCCCGGCGACGCCGCCTTTGCGCTGCGTTATTTCGGCGTCACGGCGCAAGGCAACTTCGAAGACCACAGCCATCCCGATCCCCTCAAGAACCAGAACATCCTCAGCATCCAGAACTGGCGATCCCCGCTCTCACCCGAAGAATCTACCCGACTGGCCACCGTGAAGGAAAAACTCCTCGCCGCCCGGAACAATCGCGTGCGCCCCCCGCGAGACGACAAAATCCTCGCCGGTTGGAACGGCCTCATGCTTTCCGCCTGCGCGCGCGGCGCCATGGTCTTGCGTGACGACACGATTCTCTCAATGGCAACGCGTAACGCCACATTCTTACGCTCCACCATGTGGGACCCCGCCTCGCGCTCGCTCACGCACCGCTGGCGCGACGGCGGCAAAGATTCCGCGAAAGTCTTCAACTCATACGCCTATCTCCTCCAGGGCGTGCTCGACCTCTATCAAGCCACTCTCGACCCCCGGTGGCTCACCTGGGCGCTCGAGCTGGCCGACAGCGCGGTCCTCACGTTCTACGACCCCGAAAACGGCGGCTTTTTCCAGAACGGCCCCGACGACCCCACCGTTCTGCTCCGCCTCAAGGAGGATTTCGACGACGCCGAGCCCTCGGGCAATTCCGTCATGATCGGCGCCCTGCTCCAGCTCGCCGCCATCACCGACCAGCCGCGCTGGCGCGAAATCGCCGAAAAAACCCTCAAGTTCTTCGCGCCAAAACTCGCCGACAACCCGGGCTTGCTCCCGCTCATGGCGCAGCACGCCGCCAACGCCGCCACCGAACCGTTCCGCATCGTCATCGCCGGTGACCCGACCGCGCCCGACGGCATCCGCCTCCGCCAGGCCGCCTGGTCCGTGCATGCCCCGAACAAAGTCGTGCTCGGCACCGCCGCACCCGTCGAGGAATTCGCCCGTTCGCTCCCGGCCAGGGACGGCA
>CAZYHO010000692.1:0-2495 GCA_964647495.1 uncultured Akkermansia sp.
GGTGTGGCCCGCGTAGGTCGCGGCTTCTTCGACGATGAATGAACCGGCGGTCATCGAGGCGGCTCACCTGCGCAAGGCCTTCGGGGAAACCGTGGCCTTGGAGGACCTGTCGTTGACCCTCAGGCGCAACGAGATCGTCGGCCTGCTCGGCGTCAACGGCGCGGGGAAAACGACGGCGCTCAACATCCTGCTCGGGCTGACGACGCCGACCAGCGGCACCCTGCGCGTCTTCGGAAAGGAACTGATGCCGAACCGCGTCGAAATCCTGCGCCGGTGCAACTTCGCCTCGGCCTACGTCGCGCTGCCCGGCAACCTGACCGTGGCGCAAAACCTCTGGACCTTCGCGCGGATCTACGGGGTCAAGCATCACCGCGCCCGGATCGACGAACTGCTCGAGTTGCTCGAGATTTCGCATCTGCGCAAACGCGTGACCGGCCATCTCTCGGCCGGCGAATCGACGCGCGTGCAGCTTTGCAAGGCATTCCTCAACGATCCGGAGCTGCTGCTGCTCGACGAGCCGACGGCCAGCCTCGATCCGGACATCTCCGACAAAGTGCGCACGTTCATCCGGACGCGGCAGCAGGAGCGCGGAACCGCCATCATTTACACATCGCACAACATGCGGGACATCGAGGAAGTCTGCGACCGCCTCCTCTTCATTCACAAAGGAAGTGTCGTGGCCGAGGGCACACCGGCGGAAGTGATGGCGCGCTTCGCGCAGGAATCGCTGGAGGACGTGTTCATTCAGATCGCGCGCAGCGAAGCCGGCGAGGTCTTCGCGGCGGCGGCGCCAGCGGCCGGTTCCGCCACGCCATCCTCCACCTCCCGCTGAGCGACGACCATGAACCTGCGCATCGTTTCCGCCCTCGTCTGCCGGTATCTCTTTCTGTACACCAGAAACTGGCTGCGCCTCGCCGAGGTCGTGTTCTGGCCGACCATGGAACTCGTGACCTGGGGGTTCCTCACGCGTTATCTCGACACCAAAGTGGAGGGCGCGGAGGCCGGCCCCTTCACCTGGCTGCTGGGCGGCGTCATTTTCTGGGACGTGATGTTCCGCTCGCAGCAGGGAGTGGCCATCTCGTTCCTGGAGGACGTGTGGACCCGCAACCTGCTCAACATTTTCGTCGCGCCCGTGCGGCCGGTCGAATACCTCGCCTCGGCCTTCGGAGTCGGCTTCGTGCGCATCACGATCACCGTGCTCATCCTGTGGTCGCTCTCCTGGGCGTTCTTCCGGTTCAATCTGCTCGACATCGGCCCGGCGCTCGTGCCGTTCTTCGGGTGCCTGCTCGTCTTCGGTTGGG
Organism: uncultured Akkermansia sp.; assembly: GCA_964647495.1. Taxonomy (GTDB): domain Bacteria; phylum Verrucomicrobiota; class Verrucomicrobiia; order Verrucomicrobiales; family V1-33; genus CAJBME01. The sequence goes on from CAZYHO010000692.1 coordinate 1,302, forward strand.
CGATCGGCATCTTCGCGACCGCCCTGATCATGCGGTTCGGCCAGGCAGCCGAAAGCCTCGCCTGGGCCGTGCCGTTCCTCATTCAGCCGCTGACCGCCGTGTATTATCCGGTCGCCATCATGCCCGGCTGGCTCCAGCACGTCGCCCTTGCGCTCCCCAGCACCCATGTCTTCGAAGGCATGCGCGGCGTCATGGCCGGCGCCGGCTTCTCGTGGAGCCACTTCGCCTGGGCCATCGCCCTCAACGCCCTCTTCCTCCTCCTCGCCGGCCTCTTCTACTCCTGGACCCTCGCCGCCGTCCGCGCCCGCGGCCTGCTCACCAAGGTCGCCACCAATTGAATCGACGCCTGGCCGTCATGCCCGGAAGGTCACGATCTCAAGAACCCCCAACACCTTGAAGTCGCCCTCATTGTTGGTGATGAGCTTCTTCACTCCGGCCCGATGGAGAGTCGCGGCCAGCAACGTATCGAGCAGCCGTTTGCGGCCCAGTTGATGGCGCGTTAGCCAGGCGAGAAAATCCGTCACCGCCGGCCCGTCGGGAAACACTCGCACCACTTCCGCCGCCTGCCACCAATGCTCCGCTCTGGCAATGGCTTCGGTCATGGTCAGCGGCTGCGGCATCCGTTTCCCATCCGTCACAACGTGAATGAACTCCGCCAGCGTCTGTGGCGCCACCGCCAGATCGTGCCCGCCCTCCAGCAACGATTGCAGCAAGGCATCCGCTTCGCGGTGAAACGGATGATCCCGGATCTCCGCCGCCACCAGGAAATCCGTGTCAATCCCGTGCGTCATCGAGCATTTCCCCCAGAAGATCGTCTTCCCCGGTGAGGGGCTGGATCGGCCCGCCCACACTGGCCGGTCGCCGGTCCCGCAACGAGGTCCGCCGCTGCATCTGCTGCTGGCGGTAAAGCTCCATCGCCTCGCGGATCAACTCCGACGTTTTCCGGTCCATCTTCTTGGCAAACTGCCGGAACTCTTCGTAAACCGGCTCGGATACATTGACTGTGATGGTTTTCATACATTGAATCAAATGTATTTTTGAAACCCTGTCAAACCCGGACGAGCCGCGCCGCCGCCTGGCCGACTGGTGGCGGCTGGCGCAGCTCTCAGGGACGCGGCCAAAAAGATTTTTCAACTGGTGCCGATTTCCTGGAGAGCGATAGCAGCGCAGCATGATCTGGTTCTCGGGTAGGGC
>CAZYHO010000693.1:0-2493 GCA_964647495.1 uncultured Akkermansia sp.
CGTTTTGGAACTCAATTGAGGATTCTGAAACTCAAATCCTTTTGAGTTCCAAAACACCGTGTATTTGACACTCAATCAGGTTGAGTGTCAAATGCGCCTCGTCCGGCGGGCATGATACGCCGCCCTGTCCGAGAACCAACCATCATCCTGCCTCCCTCCCGCCGGAGACCGGCGGGCTACTGGGCCTGCAAATGAGGGTCCGGTTTATGGGCCTATGGGACCTATGGGGCTCATGTGGCCTATGGGATCGCCGGCTCGGCCTGAGGTTCCGGCTTTCCGCCGGGGCCAGTTTCTGATCACCGATACCGATCTCTGACCTCTGACTTCTGACATCCTGGCGCGGTGGCGAGGTGGCCGCAATCGCGGCAGAGGAGGCCTTCGGTGCTGTATTCGGTGGCGCAGCGGGGACAGGTGATTGGCGCGGGGGTATCGGGATCGGGCGGGGTTTTGTGGATGAGAGCGGCGATGTGGGGCTGGAAATGGTGTGAGCGGAAGTATTCGGCGGTGGTGGAGGCCGGGGAGTCGGGGACCGCGAGCGGGATCGGGTGGCGGGTGTCGCGGAGGATGCGGTGGGCGAAGCGTGCGGCATCGTCGGGGGAGGCCAGGGCGGAGGCGATGGCGAGCGGATGCGATCCGGCGAGGAATCCTTTGGAGAGGAGGTCGATGCCGCGCAGGCCGTAGTGCGGAAAGATGAGTCCGAGGATGGCGTGCTGCCAGCGTTCGGCGGTGAGTGCGGGGTAAAACCGTCTGTGGAGGAGCCAGAGGTCGATGACTCCTTTGGCCATCAAGAGCCAGAGGATGAGGGCAGCCCACCAGAACCATCCTTCGCCGCCGAACCGCCAGTACGCCCACGGCAGAAAAAAGAATGTCGCGAGGAACTGTGTCGTGGCGGCGACGCGCAGGCCGGCGGCGGCGCGCTGGAAAAAGCGCGCGCGCCGGGCGGCGCGGCGCGGGTCGAGCGAGCGGCGGACCAGGCGATCGATCAGGGCCGCCCTGTCGGGAGGCGGGGTCCGCCGGATTTTCTCGAGTGCCGCGGCGAGTGTCCGCGCGCCAGCGGGCGTGGCGGCATCGGCGAACGGGTGTCCGTCGATGCGGAGGGTCGATCCTTCGGAGCGGATCGATGTGATGGACTCCCAGCTTTTCCACGTCGCGCCGGGCACGGGCAGCAGGGCCGGTCCGGGGTTCGGGTTTTCGCGGGAAAAGGGCGCCACACCCTCCGGCGACAGCGAGACCGGCCACGCCTGGCCGACGAAGACAGTGCCGAAGGGCGGCAATGGTTGCATCACGGCGAAACCGCGCCTCAGCGCGTCAAAAAACGCGACCGCCCGCTTCACATGATACCGCTTCCGGCCGTAGGAAATGAGCGCGCAGCCCGAGGGGGGCAGCCACACGAGGCATTCGCTCAGGTAAATGACAACCAGGGCGAGCAGAAAGGCTTCGCCGTCGGTCATGGGCGGAAGCTGGGCATCGGGCGGTCAGGCGCGGCCAAACAACCGCTTGACCCCTTGAACAATCGCCACCACGACGCCCGCGACGATGAGGTAAGCGGCCTTGCCGAGTTTGGCGAAGAATTTCAGGAATCCGGCGAGCAGGCCGGTCTTGGCCGCCACCGCGGCGCCACCGCCGACGATCAGGGCGGCGAGCCCGACGGTGGCCACCTTGTCACCCTTTCTGTACTCGGCGTACCTTTCCCCGCTCTGGTAGCGGAATCCCTCCATGACTTTATGGAAAACGGGCAGCACGGCTTCCAGTTGTTCCGGATCGCAGACCAGCACGGCGTCCATGTACCCTTTGCGGCCGAGAATCTTGCTGTTGTAGTTGACGGAGCGGCTGCCGTCCGAGGCGCGCAGGAGCAGCGCCCACTCGAGATTGTTCGTTTTCTGGTTGTAAAATGGCTCGCGCGCCCATCCCTCGACGTAAAGCGCGTCCAGGCCGAGTTTCTCGCGCTGCTTGTTGCCCGCGCGCTGGCTTTCCTGCTTCTGCTGAAGCAGTTTCGGTGGATCCAACTTGTCTTTCTCGTCGTCCTTGACGTATCCGACTTCATCGAACCGGAACAGGATCCACCAATCGAAATCCTCGAGGGCCAGCACGCCCGCCTCGTCGCCGCCCGGGATATTGCCCGTCAATCGCAACACCGCCGGGGCGTTGGTGGTAAAGCGGTAGCCGGATGGAATGTCGATTTCCGCCCATTCCTTCAGTGGACCCGCGCCGCTGCGCATCCAGCCGATCGATTCGAGTTCGGCTTCGAATGCCTTCTGCAAAGCTTGCTCGTCGGCCGGCAGGATCACGCGCCGCCGCGTGTCGGCGGACTTCTCCGAGTCCTCATCGACGATACCGGTGTCCTCGGTGGCGAATGGCTCGGTGTCCTGAGCCCGGAGCGGCGGCGACGCCACGGCGAGGATCAGTGTCACAGCCAGACCGGCTGCCGCCGGGAGGAAATGATGGATATTCATAAGGCGCCTCATAGGGCGCCGACACAATGGGGAATAGCGG
>CAZYHO010000694.1:0-2492 GCA_964647495.1 uncultured Akkermansia sp.
TTCGGCAACGGTTTGGCGCGCAGGCCGAGGTGGCAGGCGGAGAGGCGTTCGTTGCCCGGGATGCCGCGGTGAACCGGGCGATTGAGGATTTGAGGCGCTCCGTCCGGGCCGGCGACGACGAGGGTCGAGGTGCCGCCGCCGTCGAGGTTGATGCCGTCCGAGGCGCCCAGGCGTTTGAGCAGGGCGGCCAGTTCGGCGGTGGTCACGCCCAGGCTGTGGCCGAACTGGCGGCCGTCGATCACGGCCCAATACATCCAGCGGCCGTCTTTCGAGAGGCCCACGGCGGTGCGCGGATGGGTGGTGGCGTCGCCGCGGCCGGTCGGTTCGCCGTCCCGGAGCACCACGGCAAACCCGCCGACGGCATTCCAGGCGCCTTTCGGGAGCCCCGGCGATTTCGCATCGGCGTCGGCCGGCAGGTCTGCGACCCTGTTCACGATCCGGGCGCGATTGTTCCGGTCGATGACCAGCGCGGGCGCGTTTCCCGCCGCCGAGACCAGCCGGCCATCGGAGACGAGCAATCCGTGCACATCCTGCGGCTCGCCGGGCTTTTCGTGGATGATGTCGAATGGCGCTCCGTTGATGGCCGCCTGCAACCGGTGCTCGGCCAGAAATGCCGATGTCAACTGCGCGTCGGTCTCGCCCGGTTTCTCGCCGTTGGCCGGCGTCGCCAGGAACGACACCCCTTCCGCCTGAAGATCGATGCGCAGCGCCACGCCGCGCACACGCCGCGGCGCGCCCGCCCGCAATTCCGCCGTGTCCACACCCTGAAACCGGGGTTTCCACTCGACCTCCACTTCCTCCACCTCCTGCGCCCAGCCCGCCGGGCCGCCGTGCCCGGCCGCCCAGGCTGCCAGCGCCAGCGCCAGCCAGCGCCGCCTCGATTGAAGAAAACTCCGGCTCATCCCGTCCCACGCTGCCGCAAAAGAGCTGTCTTGCACGCACTTCCGTTGTTCCGCATACTTCCGCTTATGACCACGCGCCACTTCGCACGGCTCGGCCTGTACGCCCTGCTTCTCTTGCCGGCCGCCCTGCCCGCCTCCGGTCAAGCCAATCGACCCAGCAGCCTGGCCCGCGAACGCGGAGCCATCTACGTCGAGGACTTCATCGAGGAAACCGTCCGCCTCGATCTCCCGCAACCCGCCGCGGCCTTCGCCGACAGCACCGGCCGCCGCAGCCTGGGCACGCTGCTCGGCGGCCAGAAAGTCGATCTCATCGCCTTCACCGAAAAGGCCTGCCGCGTCCGGGGCCGCGCCGCTCACGACACCATCGTCGGCTGGGTCGGCCTGAAACACCTCAAGGCCGATGACCCCGGTCTCTTCGACAGGCTCAAGAAGGCCGCCGCCCGCCAGGCCGAAGTCGAAAAATTCATCGCGCGCAAAGAAGTCGCCATCGGCATGACGGAGGACGAAGTCATCCGCACACTCGGCCGCCCCGACGAAGAAACGTCCAACGTGAACCCAGACGGCGCGACCAGCAGCTTCTCGTATGTCACGTACGACCGGATCCCGCAGCGCTCGCTCGCCCGCGACCGCTACGGCCGCCTCATTCAGACAATCACGTACATCAAGGTCGAAACCGGCCGCATCACGGTGGAATTCGCGGAAGGCGTCGTCTCCGGCTACAGCTCATCCCGCGGCCGCCCGAACTGGAACAACTCGCGCATCGTCGTCCCTCCCGTCAACGTCTGGTGAGCGGGCGTTTCAGGGGTCAGAGGCCGGGGTGCAGTATCAACGCGTTTGCGCACCAGGCTTCGCGTTCCGCCTCGCGGCGGGACTCCGTGCGTTGGATGAAAATCTGACACCAGGCAGTGATAATCTGACTCCGGTTCAAGCGCGCTACGACCGGGCAGCCGAGGGAAACTGCGTGCCCGTGAGGGTGCGTGGGGAGCAATCCGGGGCGAAAGACCAGCCCCAAAGGAAACCAAACCCGATTCGGCCTGCGGATCTGACGCGCCAGCGGAGCCAGCGCATCGGCGGGAGACCGTGGGTGGGGGCAGGAAGGTGAAAAGAGGAGAAGCTGGACATCCGGCCGCAAACATGGCCGCCAGTATCCTCGAGGGCCATGCACGGCCAAGACAGCGGAGAGGCGCACGGGGAGAACACGAGTCTCTCAGGGTTCTCGCCAGTCTGGACTGCCCGGATGCTGAAAGCCTTCGAAAGGAGGAATGAAGGCAAGCCATGGCACACCCTGACGGGTCAGGTCTGGTCTCCACGGATCTTGCTGCCCCATGCCTCATCCCTGCCCCTGCAGCGCGGTTCGCACAGGATCCTGCTGGAGATTGCTGGCCAGAAGTCGGCGTCCTGAGGTCAGAGATCGGGGCACATCGTCAAGTGACACCCGGTTCTTGTCGCTCATACCGGATTGCGCTTTACTTGGCGAAATGGAACCGCCCACACCCGAACACATTCTCCGGACCGGCCTCGCCTTCTGGCCCGCCAAAGTCCTGCTCAGCGCCGTGGAGATGGAAGTCTTCACGGGGCTGGCGCGGCAGC
>CAZYHO010000695.1:0-2490 GCA_964647495.1 uncultured Akkermansia sp.
TCGCGGTCACGCATCACCAATACGCCGCTCTCACATGGGCGATTCTGGCGATCCTTTGGCTCGTTTGGCACCGCCGCCGCTTCCTGGAGCGGGAAGCGGAATAGGGCGAATCAATCTTGATGCATGAGATTCAAGACACCCACGATGCCCCGAACAGCCACCAAGAAGCGAAAAGCCCCGCGCGGGAACAGGGATAGCGATGCCCCGGGCAAGAGCGAACTCGAGAGCCTTTTCCAGGAACAAAACAAACGGTTCCAAGTGATCTGCAGTTCGAAGAACGATGGGATCATGGGACAATGATGGCAAGCGATACTACAGCGGCATCATCCGGGACATCACGGAGAGATCGGAAGGATCAATATCTCGGAGACCACCTGCCAACTGATCAAGGGGAAATGCCAGTGCACCCACAGAGGGCGCATCCGCACAAAGGGAAAAGGTGAGCTGAACATGTACTTCGTGGAATAGTCGCCTGCCTTCAAGGGCTCATCGCCGATCTCCTGCCACGCTGCAGGAGTCCGCCGTGCACATTCTCGTGAACCGTAAACCGTGAACCGCACCCTGCATTGACAGCGTGCCGCTGCGGTGTCATCTAGACCGCCCCTTTTTTCATGTCCGCCGACCGCAAGACCCTCGAAGAGCGCGCCCAGATGTCCGATCTGGAGCGGCTGCGCCATTCCTGCGCCCACGTGATGGCCACCGCCATCCTGCGGCTGTGGCCGGACGCGCAGTTCGCGTACGGGCCGCCGGTCGAAAACGGGTTTTACTACGACTTCGACCTGCCCGGCCACCGGATCACACCGGAGGACTTCGAAAGAATCGAGGCGGAAATGAAGAAGATCGCCAAGGAAAACCAGAGGTTCGAGAAGCGGGCGCTGACGCGCGACGAAGCGGTAGCGCTGGCGGAAAGCGGCCGGCTCGGCGGCCTGGACGAGCGCCCGGGAAACCGCAGCGTCTTCAAACTCGACTTGATCGGCAAGATTCCCGAGGGCGAGGAAATATCGTGTTATCAGAACGGCGATTTCCTCGACCTCTGCGCCGGCCCCCACGTCAGCCACACGTCGAAGTGCAAGAACGTGAAGCTCATGTCGGTCTCATCGAGTTATTACCTCGGCGATGAGAAGAACCCGCAGCTCCAGCGCGTCTACGGCACCGCTTTTCCGACTGCCGAGGAGCTGGCCGCCCATCTCCACAATCTGGAGGAGGCAAAGAAGCGCGACCACCGGCGCATCGGCCGTGAAATGCAGTTGTTCGCGGTGGACGAGGCGGTCGGGCAGGGCCTGATCCTCTGGCTGCCCAAGGGCGCGGTCATCCGGCAGCAGTTGCAGGACTTCATCGCCGAGGAACTGCGCAAGACCGGATATTCGCAGGTCTTCACGCCGCACATCGGCAAGCTCGACCTCTACCGCACCAGCGGACACTTCCCGTACTACCAGGAGAGCCAGTTCGCCGCCATCCCGGAACGCGACCAGTTGCAGAAACTGGCAGACGAAAACTGCTCGTGCGCCGAGCTTTCGGCCGGCCTCGCCAGCGGCGAGATCGACGGCTACCTCCTCAAGCCGATGAACTGCCCTCACCACATCCGCATCTTCGCGCAAAGCCCGAAAAGCTACCGCGACCTGCCGGTCAGACTCGCCGAGTTCGGCACGGTATACCGCTGGGAGCAGTCGGGCGAGCTGGGCGGCATGACGCGCGTCCGCGCCTTCACCCAGGACGACGCGCACCTGTTTTGCACGCCCGGCCAGGTCGAGGACGAAATCATCGGCTGCCTCAAACTCGTCCGCACCGTGCTCACCACACTGGGCATGAGCGACTACCGCGTCCGCGTCAGCCTGCGCGACCCGGACGGCACAAAATACGTCGGCGACCCGGCCAACTGGGACAAAGCCGAGGAAGCGCTGCGCAAGGCCGCCGCCTGGCTCGGCGTCCCGTTCACCGAGGAGCCGGGCGAAGCCGCCTTCTACGGCCCGAAAATCGATTTCGTCGTCAAGGACGTCATCGGCCGCGAATGGCAGCTCGGCACCGTCCAGGTCGATTACAACCTGCCCGAACGATTCGGGCTTGAATACATCGGCGCCGACAACGCGCGCCACCGCCCGGTCATGATCCATCGCGCCCCGTTCGGCAGCATGGAACGCTTCACCGGCGTGCTCATCGAGCACTTCGCAGGCCACTTCCCCACCTGGCTCGCGCCCGAGCAGGCCCGCGTCCTCCCGATCTCCGAGAAAAGCGAGTCCTTCGCCCGCGACGTCTTCGCCCGCCTCCAGGACGCCGGCCTGCGCGCCACCATCGACGCCGGCGCCGACAAAATCGGCGCCAAAATCCGCATCGCCCAGCTCGACCGCGTCCCGTTCATGCTCGTCATCGGCGAAAAAGAAGCCGCCGCCCGCTCCGTCAGCGTCCGCCACGCCAAACACGGCGACCTCGGCCTGCGCCCGCTCGACGACTTCCTCGCCGATATCACCACCGAAGTCCGCGAACGCCGGCTCT
>CAZYHO010000696.1:0-2480 GCA_964647495.1 uncultured Akkermansia sp.
ACTCGCGGCCGTGTCCGGCGTGGAGACGGGGACCGCGTATTGAAGAAAATGATTGCCTGACAGGGAGGGGCGGTTCTGCCAAGTGTCGGCGATGCCGTCGCAAACGACGTTTTTGTTGGTGCTCGCGGTGGCCGCCATCGCGGTGCTCGTGGTACTGGTGACATGGCGGAAGTGGAACGCGTTTATCGCGTTGTTTCTGGCGTCGCTTGTGGTGGGGGCGGGTGGCGGGCTGGGGGCGATGGGGACACTGAAGCACTTTCAGGAGGGACTGGGCGCGACGATGGGGGGCATTGCGGCGGTGATCGCGCTGGGGGCAATGCTGGGCAAGCTGCTGGCCGAGTCCGGGGCGGCGCAGGTGCTGGCGGAGCGGTTCAATCTGTTTTTCGGTCCGCGGCGGGTCGGCTGGTGTGTGGCGGCGCTGGCGGTGACGGTGGGGCTTGTGACGTGGTTTGCGGTGGGTCTGCTGTTGTTGGTGCCGGTTGTGGCGACGCTGGCGCATGAATCGAAGCGACCGTTTTTGTTCCTGGCGATTTCCCTGCTGGCATTTCTTTCGGTGATGCACGGGTTGATGCCGCCGCACCCCGGGCCTGTGGCGGCGGTGGCGGCGCTGGGGGCGAACACGGGCGCGGTTTTGGGGTGGGGGTTTGTGATCGGGCTGCCGACCGCGGCGGTGGCTGGTCCGTGGTTTGCGCGGCTGGCGGCGCGCCATGTGCGGGTGGACCCACCGGTGCTTGCGGCCGCCACCGGCGCGGCCGACCGCCCGAAACCGTCGTTTGCCGGCACGCTGTTTGTCGTGTGCCTGCCGATCGGCCTGATGATGCTGGGCACGCTGGCGGAGCTGGTGCTGCGGGACGGGAGCGGGATCCGGGGCGTGCTGGTGGCGATCGGGCATCCGGTGTTTGCGCTGGTGGTTTCGGTGCTGGCGGCGTCGTGGTGGTTCCAGCGTGTGTGTGGATTCACGCGCGGCCAGATGCTGGGATTCACGGAACAGAGTGTGGGCGGGATCGGGATGGCGTTGCTGGTGGTGGCGGGGGGCGGGGGATTTGCGCGGGTGCTGCGCGAGGCCGGCGTGGCGGACGCGATGGGTGAAGTGGCGGGCGCGATGCATCTGCCGCCTCTGGTCTACGCGTGGCTGGTGGCCGCCTTCATCCGAGTGGCCACCGGATCGGCGACGGTGGCCATCACGGCGGCCGCGGGATTGATGGCGCCGATGCTCCAGACCGATCCCGGGATTCACCGGGAAATGCTCGTGCTGGCGATCGGTTGTGGTTCGCTTTTCCTTTCGCATCTCAATGATGGCGGCTTCTGGATCGTCAAGGAAAGCCTCGGCCTCACGGTCGGCCAAACCTTGCGCACATGGACGGTGACAGAGACCCTCATCGGCGTGATCGGATTGCTTCTCGTCCTCGCCGTCAACGCCTGCCTCTGAACGCCATGCCGCCACCGCTGCTCTTCGATGTGCATCTCGACCTCGCCCTCAACGCGATCGAGTGGAACCGCGACCTGCGCCGCCCGCTCGGCGATCTCAGGCAAAGCGAAGCGCATTTGCAGGATAAACCCGGGCGCGGCCGCGGCACGGTCACGCTGCCGGAAATGCGGCGCGCGCGCGCCGGCTTGTGCGTCGCGACGCAACTCGCCCGCCTCGAGCACGACATGTACAGCCCGGTCTTCGGGTGGCGGTCGGCGCCGCAAGCGTGGGCCATGACGCAGGCGCAGCTCGCGTGGTATCGCGCCATGGAGGAGGACGGCGAAATGGTGATGATCCGCGACCGCGCCGGGCTCGAAGCGCACATCGCGGCCTGGCGGCACGCGGACGCGCAGCCTGATGGGGCTGATGGGGCGCGTCTTCCGATCGGTTACATTCTCAGCCTGGAGGGCGCCGATTCCTTGATCACCCTCGGGCATCTGGAGAGGGCCCGGGAGTACGGCCTGCGCGCCATCGGTCCGGCTCACTATGGACCCGGCGTGTATGCGCAAGGGACCGATGCCACGGGCGGATTTCCGCCGCGCGGACTCGACCTGCTGCGCGAAATCGATCGCCTCGGCCTGATCCTCGACGTCACGCATCTGAGTGACGAGTGTTTCTGGCAGGCGCTCGACGTGTTTTCCGGGCCGGTGTGGGCGAGCCACCACAACGCGCGCGCCCTGGCGCCGCATCAACGGCAGTTGAGCGACGATATGTTCCGCGCCCTGGTCGAGCGGGACGCCGTGGCGGGTCTGGCCTTCGATGCCTGGATGATGATTCCCGGCTGGCAACGCGGTGTCACCACGCCGCAATCGTCCGGTTTGCGCCTGGAGCGGATCGTCGAGCATCTCGACCACTTTTGCCAGATCGCCGGAAACGCGCGGCATGTGGGGATCGGATCGGACCTCGACGGGTGCTTCGGCACCGAGCAGACACCGCAGGATCTGGATTCCATCGCCGACCTGCAAAAGCTGCCGGCCATGCTCGCGGCCCGCGGTTTCAGCGAAACCGACAT
>CAZYHO010000697.1:0-2478 GCA_964647495.1 uncultured Akkermansia sp.
GCCGTCGGCGGTCAGGTCGGCCACGAGTTCTCCCTTTTCGCCGGTAGTCTCGTCGATGCGGTAGACCAATGTTCCCGCGGGCACTTTGACGAAGCACGACTTCCCGTTGCGGCCGGTCTTGCACTGCCGCGCCCCGTCCCGGCCGGCCTCGGCGACCGCCTTCGGTTTGAAGAAAAGCGTGCGCAGGCTGTCGGTGTGCGGATCCACCATGAGCACGACGTGCCCGCCCAGGCCGCCATCGCCGCCGTCCGGCCCGCCCTTGGGTATGAATTTCCGGCGGTTCCAATGGACGACGCCATTGCCTCCGTCGCCCGCTTTCGCGTAAACCTTCAGATGATCGACGAACATTGGCGTTCAGTGTGGATTGTGAATCACGGTGTAAATCTCGATGCGGGCGGCCCCCGGCTCAGCGGGCGTCATGCCACGCACGGCGCACCGCCTCGCAGCCGGCGGGATCGTGTTTCTCCAGCTCAGCGCGCGTGAACGGGAAAAAATCGTTTTGCGAGAAATAGGCCTCGGTGAGTTCGGCGAAGTACTCTTTGGCATCGGTCATGGCGTAGGCGCGTTCCGTGGTCTCGGGCCTGCCGCCACCGTGGCGCCGGGCCACGTGGTCGTAGAGCCCGTTTTTCCGGGCCGCCTCGAACGCGGCGACGATCCCGGCCTGCTCGAACCCGAGCACCTGGTGATGGTATGCGTGGGCCAGCTCGTGCAGCGTGAAATTCGGCATGCGTCCGGCCTCCGCCTCGAAGTTCCGCGTGTCGGTGAATTCCACGCCGCGGGCGAGGATCACCGGCCGGCCGTTGTCGCGGAGCCAGCCGGCGGACGGATGGTATTCGGCGCGGCCCGGCACGCCGTCGTACTCGGGGGAAAACCACAGCGGCACCGCACGCAGACGCGCCACCGCCGCCTCGGGCACGACGCGCACGATTTCCTCGAGCTGCCGCCGGAGAATCGGAAGCGCCACATCCACGGCCGCCTGTTGCCCGGTGAGCAGACGGCGGCTCACATGCACCGACCAGCCCTCCACGATGCGCGTTTCGTAGGCGGCGGTTTCATCGCCCTTGGCGGGCTCCTCGGCAGGCTCCGCGCCGGGCTCCCCGGACCGCGGCGCGGACTCGATGAATTTGTGCGCCGCGAGCCACGCCTGGCAGGCGGTTTGCCAGGCATCCCACATCGGGCCTTTGTAGCCGTTGAGGCCGTGGCCCCCGGACGGAAGTTCCACGAGTTCGACCGGCACCGAGTGCTGGCGCAGCGCCGCGGCGAACATCCGGCTGTGATCCACCGGCACGACGCGATCGTCCACCGCGTGTGTCAGGAAAACCGGCGGCGTGCGCTCCGTCACCTGGCGCTCGCTGGAAAATCGCGCCACCCATTCCGCCGCGGGCGAGGCCCCCAGCAGGTTGGCGCGGCTCCCGGCATGCGCTTCATCACCCATCGTGATCACAGGGTAGACGAGAATCGCAAAATCCGGCCGCGAACTCACGCGCTCGACCGGATCCGCCGCCGTCCCGTCGCCATCGGCAAATTGCGTTGCCGCGCTCGACGCCAGATGCCCTCCCGCGGAAAACCCGATGATGCCGATTCGCTTCGGATCAATCTCCCATTCGCCGGCCCGCGCGCGCGCCGTGCGCAACGCGCGCCGCGCATCCAGCAGCGGCACCATCGGGCGGCCGCCGGGCAGCCGGTATTCGAGCACCAGCCCGGTCACACCGAAGCCGTTGAGCCACCGCGCGATCCCGTGCCCCTCCCCCTCGGTCACCAGCCCGCCATATCCACCGCCCGGGCAAATCACGACCGCCGCCCCATTCGCCCGCTCGGGTCGATGCACCGTGAGAAAGGCGCCCGCCGCCTCCGTCGTGCCATCCCCCACCGGCGCCGCTCCCGGCCACAGCGCCAGCCGGTCCGGCGTGGGCTCCGCGCCGAACGAGGGCAAGGCGACGAAGACCATCGCCCACACGATCCACCCCGGCCGCGCACCCACCGGCCGAACGCGCGAGCGCCGTAACGAATTCAATACACCCATGGCGCCCAGCCTGTGCGCAAGACATTCGGCCGGCAACCGATTCTCCTGCGCCGGCCCTTCCCTCGCTGATTTCTGACAGAATCCTCCGAGTCGCGCCGTTTCCGGCCGAGTGGCAATGCGTTATCCATCCCGTTCATCGCCCTGAGCCCATGCAAGGGGGGAACCTCCAACCCGAGCGGGCCGATTGACCCGGACAAGATCTCCCGTATCCTCCACGGAACGTATGAACCGGACACCGACTGCCCCGGCATCACTCTTTCCGTCAAAGAATGGACAACTTGGTGCCGCAGTCGTCGCTCATTTATACGGCAGAAGACTTGTCGTATTTGCGGTACGGGGAACTTTCGGAGATGCGCCCGGTGGGGCGACGGAGGGGTGGGGCGTGACCTCCGGGCACGCCAGCGGTTCCCGAGTCTGAGGCCATGGGGGGATGCCGATTCTCCCGAGACGCCCGA
>CAZYHO010000698.1:0-2471 GCA_964647495.1 uncultured Akkermansia sp.
GTGAGCGGGAGGCGGGTGACGTAGTCCATCGGCGTCGCCATGCCGGCCACGGCGTTCCAGAAGAACCCGTTGACCGGCAACTCGCCGAAGTGGACGCCGTAATCGGCCATGCGCGCGAGATACCAGCGCGTGTGGATCTGTTCTTCGGCGAGCGTTTGCAGGAGCCCGCGGCGAAAGGCGGCAGGCGCGTCGGGAAACTTGAGCAGCGCGAGCGCCATCAGTTCGGTGGCGAGCAGCTCATGATTGGCGAGGAAATGGAGCAGGTGCCCACGCGCCTGTTCCCGGGCCAATTGGTGCTCGCGGGGAAAATCGGCGCGCGCGCCGCCGCTCGGCGAGAGCCGCAGCGCAGCGGGCCGGCCAGGCGCGGGCGGAGCCTCGATGGCGCGTCCGCGCGCGGTGTCGCTCAAGCGGGGCGGCGGGGGCGCGAGTTTTTCCTCCAGGCTTTCCGCCAGGAGCACGCGCTCGGCGAACTCGCGGAGAGTGGGCATTCGGTGGAGAATGCGGACTTACATGAAGAACCGCTTCGCGCGTTCGAAGAAGCCTTCGCTTTCGGGGGTGTTTTCGCCGCCCAGGGAATCCGTGAACGCGCGGAGTTTCTCGCGCTGGTCGCCGTTGAGGCGCGTCGGCACTTCGACGTGCGTGCGCACAAGCAGGTCACCGCGCCGCGAAGAATTGAGTTCCGGCATGCCCTTGCCGCGCAGCCGGAAGATCGTGCCGCTCTGGGTGCCGGGAGGGATTTTCACCGAGGCCCGGCCCTCCAGCGTGGGGACCGTCGTCTCGCCGCCCAGCGTGGCCACGCCGAACCCGATCGGCACGGTGCAGTGGAGGTCGTCCTCGTCGCGCTCGAAGACGTCGTGTTCTTTCAAGTGGATCACGACATACAGGTCGCCCGCGGGACCGCCGCGCATGCCGGCCTCGCCATTGCCGCTGGAACGCAGCCGCGATCCTTGCTGAATACCGGGCGGGATGCGCAGTTTGATGCGCGACTTGACGGTCCGGCGGCCCTGCCCCTGGCACGGGACGCACGGGTTCGAGATGACCTGGCCCGTGCCGCCGCATTCGGGGCATGTCTGCTGGATTTGAAAGAACCCGCGGCTGGCGATGACCTGGCCATGCCCCTTGCAGACGCCGCATGTTTTCGTGCCGCCGCCGCGCGACCCTGTGCCCCGGCATTCGTCGCAGACGCCGAGTTTTTCCAGCTCCAGTTCCTTTTCCACGCCGCCCGCCGCCTCTTCGAGCGAAATCTGCAGGTCGTAGCGCAGGTCGGATCCGCGCTGGCGGCCGTCGCGTGTCCGGCGCCCGCCGCCATTGAAGAACTCCTCGAAGATTCCGCCCGCGCCACTCGCGCCGCCGAAGACTTCGCGAAAGATTTCGAAGGGATCGACGGCGCCGCTGAAGCCGCCGCCCGCGCTGCCGCCTTGCTGAAACGCCGCGTGCCCGAAGCGGTCGTAGGCCGCGCGCTTCTGCTCGTCGGAGAGGATTTCGTAGGCCTCGCCAAGCTCCTTGAATCGTTCTTCCGCGGCCTTGTCGCCCGGGTTGCGGTCCGGGTGAAACTGCATCGCCATTTTCCGATAGGCTTTCTTGATGTCTTCGCTGGTCGACTCGCGGTCGACGCCGAGGACATCGTAATAATCTCTCTTGGTGGTCATCGAGGAACGGGATAGCGCGGGAAAGCGCGGGATAGCGGGATGGTGTCAGCTCATTCTGTGGCCGCCGGACCCGGTGCTCACAATAACGGTGGCCGGCCGAAGCAGCCGTTCGCGCAGCCTGAACCCGCGCCGCACCTGCGAAATCACCGTGCCCTCGGGCACGTCATCACTTGCCTGCTGGCCGACCGCCTCGTGCAGATTCGGATCGAAGGGACGGCCGACCGCCGCCACCTCCTCCACTCCATGGTCGCGCAGAAAGTTCTGGAGCTGGCCGGCCACCATGTTGAGGCCGATGAGCAGGTTTTTCGCGCCGGCGTCAGCTTCGGCCGCCTGGAGGCCGAATTGAAAATTGTCGAGAATCGGGAGCAACTCCTCGAGCAGCGAGGCGTTGGCGTAGCGGCGTGATTCGGTCGCTTCCTGCGCCATGCGTTTGCGGAAGTTGTCCAGGTCGGCACGTGCGCGCAACGCCGTGTCTTTCCATCGCGTCAATTCAGAGCACAGCGTTTCCTCTGCCGTATCGGCGGCGCGGGAGAAGGCATCGTCCTCAGCCTCAACTTCCTCCCTGACGACCGGCTCCGGCCACTCGTCGTCGCGTGGCGGATCGGATTCGGAAGACGCTGCGGTGTCGGCGTGTTGACTCATGGATGGCGGGACAAATTGGCGAATAGCCAGTTTAATCGAGTTTTACGACAATCAAGGGTGTGTGCCATATTGTCGCATCCGAATCCGCGTGCCACTTCAAGGGAATTCAGGGGGGAAGTCCGGAGTCGCGAGAGCTTTTTCAGATCTTGAGTTGTGTTGGAGTCCCGCCTTCAGGCGGAA
>CAZYHO010000699.1:0-2466 GCA_964647495.1 uncultured Akkermansia sp.
TACTTGGTGAGACCCGCATCCCCCTGTTTTACTGAACCCGTGGTTCTCCAGGAGAGTGACAACCTCCCCCAGAGTCCAATTGTTATCGGACCCGTGGTTACACAGTTTGGCGAGTTGCTTTTCCTTGCGACTCACCCGTAGATCTTTGCTCAAATCTGGATGGGGTCAAGGCTTTTGCATAAGAATTTACGCAGCAGGACTCGGAAAGCGCATCCGTCAGTCGATCGCATCCAGCCGCCACAACAACGCCAGTGAACGCGTCCAGGCGGGCCTGAGAAAGCCGCGCGAGACGGAAAAGAGGAGTTGCCTCGGTGGCAGTTGTCAGCGGCGCTCTGGTTTTTGTCGAAAACGAGCGGCGTGGAACTCGGCTGTGACTGCCAGGAATTTGCTTCCGTGAGCGGGCAGGCAGATCATGGGCGCGGATCATGATGGCGTGGGTGAGAGGGGGGCTGACCGCGTGCAACATGGCGCGGCTGGCCGCCCGGTCGGGTCCGTCCACCATCTGGCGGAAAACGGTCGGGACAGCGGAGATCGGGTGGCGTGGGGGAGGAGCGCTCCGACGGATCATTTCTTCTTCTTCAGCAGTTCCTTCACATGCTCCACATATTTCTCCGGCCCGCCCTCCTGATAGCCAGTGCGGGCGACTTCACGGCCTCTTGCGTTGAGGAGCACGATGGTCGGGAACCCATTGACCCCGTATTCCTGCCTCAACTTTTCGTTTTGCTCCTTTTCCGCGGCGGGCAGTTCTTTTGAGCGCGGAAAATCCAATTCGACCATGATCAGGTTTTTCTTCGCGTATTCCTGGAAGGCGGGCTCATCGAAGACTTCCTTCTTCAGTTTGATGCACCAGCCGCACCAGTCGGAGCCGGTGAAGTCCACGAGGAGTGCTTTGTTCTCGGTTTTGGCGCGCTGCTTGGCCAGCTTGAAATCAGTTTCCCATTTGAAGGCATCTTTGTCGGCCACGGTTTGTTCCTTCGAAGCGGCCTGCTCGGCGACGAATTTCTGATCGTCCTCGCTGAGCTTGGCGAGAGGGACTTTGATGATCGAGCCGTCGGCTTTTCGGATGAGCACTTGGGTGCCCTCGGTGCGCACATAGTCGCCATCAAGCGTCCGGTCGGACCCGGCTTCTTTCCACGTTCTGGCAAGCAGGGTGACAGGCAACGCCAAGGTGAGGAGGGAAATGATGCAAAGGGCTGACGTTTTCATAGGTGAAACAGGAGTATGGCCTGGATTTTACTACTACTACCAGTAATTTGCTTCCGTGGGCTGCCAGTGGGGGTGACGGGCTATGCAGGTGAAGGCGAGGAGGCGTTCGTGGCCGCAATCGGGGCATTGGAATCGGGTGAAGCCGGTGGCGAGGTCGCCGCAGCGCAGGAAGGACTGGACGGCGGCGACGGATTCGGGCCGGAGCAAGCCCATGGTGAGACGATATTTTTTCTCGTAAGAGGCCGTAAAATCAGGCCACGCCAGATGGACAATCTGCCAAAGGGGCGAGGCGCGAGGTCGTCGAGGTCGGTAGATGGCGGGCGAAGCGGCCACGCCGAAAGATGTTCATAAGAACACTCTTTGCAAGCGGTGGTTGTCGTGGTCGTCCAGGGGCATGCGACCCCGCATCGGAGCCCGGCCATTCTGAAAGCGTGTTCTGGCTTCGCTCTTGCTCGAGGGATCTGAGGATGGCATAGGTTACGTCATGGAGACTACGGCTGAAAACGACAGGTTGATGGCTCTGATCCATGACGCCCAAGCTCGGAAGAGGGTGGCTCGTCCCGAGCCGAAGCCGACTTGGCGCCGGATCGTGGGAAGCTCCCCCGGTGACGAATTCGATCGCGTGGCCGCGCTGCTGGGCGAGGAATGGCGGCGAGGAGAGGACTGTGCGGAGGACAAGAGAGCAATCTGATGCTTCTCGTTCTTGAGGAGTTGAGAAAACTCCTCCGTCGGGTGGGCACGATGGACCTGAAGATCGCCGCGATCTGCCTCGTCCACGACGCCACGCTGATTACGCGCAATCTCGCCGATTTTGGCCAAGTTCCGGGCTTGCGCGTCGAGAACTGGCTGGACTGATCGGCGGGATCGGCGCGGCAGCTACGGCAGAGACGGCACCCACCTTGCGCGGTAAAAAGTCTGCGGGCTCTCGGGATCGGAGGGAAGGCGCACGGCGACCTGTCCGCTGCGGGCGAATTCGTACGAGTGGGGTGCCCAGGACACGAGGTCCTCGGACATTTCGATCAAATAGAGGCGTCCGGTGGATTCCGGGAACTCAAGGCTCCAGCCGTCCGACACGCCGCCCGGGCCGTCGAGAGCGGTGAACAGGGGCGCCGGAGCGGAGGCCGGCTCGGTATTGGCGACGGCGAGCAGGTTGACCCCGCGCGATGTGAGTTCGGCGTCCCAGCCGAGGTCGCTGCTGTCGGCGGTGCGCTGGTGGACTTCCGCGGCGAGCACATTGGCGCCGGGACGGAGCACGGACGG
>CAZYHO010000700.1:0-2458 GCA_964647495.1 uncultured Akkermansia sp.
ATCCGCGGGCGTTGCCGGCACGATAAAGAAGCTGCCGGCCCGCAGCCATAGACCATTCGCGTCGACGACGGCCCCGTCGACCACCGCCCACACGCGGAATCCATCGAGCGTGCTCCCTTCGCCGGCGCCCAGCGTGAGGCGATCGACGCGGAAATGCGCGCAGTCCGCCAGCGTGACGGCGTCCTGTGGATTCAACGCGGGCGAGGTATCGGTGAAGTCGATGCAGGCGAGAGATTCCTCGATGTGCAGCGCGCGCGGCCGCCCGTCCAGGCCCGTGCGATTCCAGTCGAAGACGCGGTATGTCGT
Source organism: uncultured Akkermansia sp. (assembly GCA_964647495.1). Taxonomy (GTDB): domain Bacteria; phylum Verrucomicrobiota; class Verrucomicrobiia; order Verrucomicrobiales; family V1-33; genus CAJBME01. The sequence continues at coordinate 307 of CAZYHO010000700.1, forward strand.
GTCGCTGTTCTGCTGGATTTCGAAAATGACCAGCCCGCCCCCGATCGCATGCAACCGGCCGCTCGGGATGAAAATCGAATCGCCCGAGCGGACCGGCAGCCGCGGAACAAGGGCCGCCGCACTGCCGTCGCCCAGCGCCTCGCGGAATGACACGCGATCGACCCCCGGCCGCACACCGGCGTACAAGGCGGCATCCGCTCGCGCTTCGGCGACATACCACATTTCAGTCTTCGGTTCGCCTTCGAGCCGCGCCGCCACCTCGGCGGGTGGATGCACCTGGATGGACAATGTTTCCTCGGCGTCGAGAATTTTCATGAGCAGCGGAAACCGCGGGCCCGGATGCGCTTCGGCCGCCTCGCCGAATACCTCACGCCGATGGTCGCGCCACAATTCGTGCAGCGTCCGGCCCGCCAACGGACCACCGGCCACGACACTCTGGGCCTCATCACGATCGACCAGCTCCCACGACTCACCGATGCGGGCGGGCACGGGCGGCAGATTCCTTCCGAAGAGCCGCTCCAGCGAACGGCCGCCCCAGGGGCGCTCCATGTACAATGGATGGAAGCTGAGCGGAAATGCCATGCGTCACAGCACGATGAACCACATCGCCGCGGCTTACAACCTCACAACGAATGGCCCATTTTTTTCTTTTTGGTCTCCAGATACCGCGCGTTTTCGGGCAACGGTGTGGACCGGAGAGGGACTTGTTCGACGATGGTGAGCTGATGACCTTCGAGCGCCACGACCTTGCGCGGGTTGTTGGTCATGAGCCGGATCTGGCGCACGCCGAGGTCGCCGAGGATTTGCGCGCCCATGCCGTAATCGCGCAGGTCCATGGGATAACCGAGCTTGATGTTCGCCTCCACGGTGTCGAGCCCTTGTTCCTGGAGTTTGTATGCCTTGATTTTTCCATGCAGGCCGATGCCGCGCCCCTCGTGGCCGCGCATGTAAAGGATGACGCCGGTCCCCTCGTCGGCGACGCGTCGCATCGCGGTGTGAAGCTGGCTCCCGCAATCGCAGCGGCGCGATCCGAAAATATCCCCGGTCAGGCATTCGCTGTGGACACGCACAAGAATCGGCTTCGCGGAATCGATCTCTCCCATGACCAGAGCCACATGATGGATTTCCTCGAGGGTCGAGCGGTACAAATGCAGCGCGAACGTGCCGTACTCGGTCGGCAATTCCACGGCCTCGATCTTCTCGACAAGTTTCTCGCGTTCGCGGCGCCAGGCGATCAGGTCGGCGATGCTGCAGCGCTGGAGCCCGTGTTTCCGCGCGAATTTCTTCAGGTCCGGCAGCCTCGCCATGCTGCCGTCGCGATTCATGATCTCGATGAGCACGCCGGCCTCGTGGAAACCGGCGAGCCGGGCCAGGTCGACCGCGGCCTCCGTGTGCCCGGCGCGCCGGAGCACGCCGCCCGCCTTGGCGACCAGCGGGTTGATGTGCCCGGGTTTCACGAAATCGTCCGGCGTGCTCTGCGGGTTGGCGAGCAGCCTGATGGTGCGCGCGCGGTCCGCGGCGCTGATGCCTGTGGTGACGCCACGGGCGGCGTCCACGGTCACCGTGAACGCCGTGCCGAACGGATCGCGGTTGCGCGGGACCATGCTTTCCAGTTCGAGACGCCTGGCGATGGCGCTGGAAACCGGAACGCACAGCATGCCCGCCCCCTCGCGCGCCATGAAGGCGACTTGCTCCGGCGTGATCGTCTCGGCGATGCCGATGAGGTCGCCTTCGTTCTCGCGGCTTTCATCATCGGTCACGATCACCAGCCGGCCCGCGCGCAGCCCGGCTATCACCGCCTCCACGGGCGAAGCACCGGTGGACGAAGGCAACCCGCGGGCTCGGCGTGAGGTGTTCGATTTCAAGTCGCGCAGTCATCCACCACGATGCCATGCCCCGCCAGCCGAAAAACCCGCCCACGGGCAGGGCGGCGCGTCCCGCCCGCCGCGGCCGGCATCTTGCCGGCCGCCCGGAGTTTGTACATTTTTAAGCGGCGACGGCGGAACTCCAACCTTCACGCACGAACCTGTTGCGAACCTGTTGGCGAATCCGGGACACCCACTCGGATATCGGAATTGAGCACTTTTGCTGGTGGGCTCGGCCTTCCAAGGGTGTCTCGAATAGCCCTTCGCCTCCTGCTCGGGGGGCTCGG
>CAZYHO010000701.1:0-2455 GCA_964647495.1 uncultured Akkermansia sp.
TGTGTCCTCGCACCGAACACCTCTGATCCGTGTACCGTGTACCGCTGCACCGTGCACCAATCACAGGGGCCGGGGTGGGCACAGACCTCTTGAGAACCCTGCTACCAGCGGACGACGCTGGCGGCCCAGGTGAAGCCGGCGCCGAAGGCGACGAGGAGTACGTTGTTGCCTGGTTTGATGAAGCCTGTGCGGTTGGCTTCGTCGAGGGCGATGGCGCAGGAGGCGGCGGAGGTGTTGCCGTATTTCTGGATATTGGTGAAGGCGCGTTCCTTGGGGATGCCGAGGCGGTCGGCGGCGGCGTCGATGATACGGACGTTGGCCTGGTGGGGGACGATGACGTGGATATCCTGGGGGTCGAGGCCGGCGAGTTCGATGGCGCGGGCGCAGGCGGTGGTGACTTTGGTGACGGCGGCCTTGAATGTTTCCCTGCCCTGCATGTGGATGGTATTGAGGCGGAGGTGGGCGTTGTCCGGGGTGATGGGCAGGGCGGATCCGCCGCCGGGGACGTTGAGGATGTCGGCGAGTGTGCCGTCGGTGCCCATGACAGTGACGAGGACCTGGGGTTCGTGGACGGCTTCGTCGGAGGATCGGCGGCGGAGGATGGCGGCGCCGGCGCCGTCGCCGAAGAGGACGCAGGTATTGCGGTCGGACCAATTGACGATGCTGGAGAGTTTTTCGGCGCCGATGATCAGGGCGGTACGGCGGTTGCCTGTATTGATGAAGTGGCGGCAGATCTGCATGGCGTAGAGGAACCCGGAGCAGGCGGCCGAGATGTCGAAGGCGACGGCGTTTTGGGCGCGGAGGTTGCGCTGGACGTAGCACGCGGTGGACGGAAAGATGGTGTCCGGAGTGACGGTGGCGACGATGATGAGTTCGATGTCCTCGGGGGAGATGCCGGCCATTTCGATGGCGCGGCGTGCGGCGGCGGTGGCCATGTCCGAGGTGTTTTCGTGGGGGGCGGCGATGTGGCGCTCTTTGATGCCGGTGCGCGAGGTGATCCAGTCGTCACTGGTATCGACCATTTTTTCGAGTTCGGCGTTGGTGAGGATGCGCTCGGGCACGTAGCTGCCGGTGCCGGCGATGGTCATGAGGCAGGCGGTCGGTTGCAGGTCGCGGTCAGGCATGAGCGGAGGCAGGCGGGGGGGCGGCGGGGGTGGCGGGGGATTGGAGAAAGCGGCCGACGTCCTCGGCGATGTGCGGGTTGACGCGGTGGCTGACCGCCTCGGCGGCGACGCGCAGGGCGTTCTTGATGGCGATGGCGTTGCTCGATCCGTGGGCGATGATGGTCACGCCGTTGACGCCGAGCAGCGGACTGCCGCCGTACGTTTCGTACGACATGCGCGTGTGGACGCCGCGGAAGGCCGGGCGCAGCATGGAGGCGAGGAATTTGCGCCATGGGCTGGAGGTTACCTCGGCCTTGAGCGCGCGGGCGAAGGCCTTGGCGGTGCCCTCGCATCCCTTGAGGAGAACGTTGCCGACGAAGCCGTCGCAGACCGCGACATCGACCGGCGCCGAGAGGAGGTCGCGCCCCTCGATGTTGCCGATGAAATTGAATCCGAGCGGCCGCAGGGCGGCCAGGCGGGTGAAGACTTCCTTGGTCAGCTCGTTTCCCTTGCTTTCCTCCTCGCCGTTGGACATCAGGCCGACGGCGGGATTCGGTTTGGCATGCACGTGTTTGACGTAGGTCCACCCCATGAGCGCCTGCTGCACCAGGTGCTCAGGGCGGCTGTCGACATTGGCGCCGGCATCGATCAGATAACACACGTCGCGCGTCTCGTTAGGGAACGGGGTCAGAATGCCGGCGCGGTCGATTCCTGGCAGCGTGCGCAGTTTCAACATGCTCGCGGCGACGGCCGCCCCGGTATGCCCGGCGCTCACAACCGCGTCCGCCCGCCGGTCGCGCACCAGCTCGGTGGCCACGACAATGGAGGAATTCTTTCTGCGCCGGATGGCGGTGACCGCGCTGTCGTGCATGTCGACTACCTCGCTCGCGGGCACGATTTCGACGCGCGGATCGCCGAGCTGGTGGCGTGCGCGTTCGGCAGCGAGGTCGTCCGGGCGGCCGACCAGCAGGAGTCTTTCGATGTGTGGGAACTCTGCCAAGGCGAGCGCGGCCCCGGCCAGGTTGGGAGCCGGGCCGAAATCACCTCCCATGGCATCCAGGGCGATTGTCATGCGTCAGTCTGCGGCACGCAGCGTGGCGAATCCGGGGCCGATGGGAAGAGAAAATGCAAGGGACGTGATGGATCGGCCGGATCAGGCGGTCTGGCAACGACCACGGCCCCGCCGCTTTCTCTTTGAAAAAGCGGCCACCTTCGTTAAAAAGCGATCCATCCCACCGGAGCGGATGAACTTCCCCCGCTGGCCGGTCCATATGACAGGGAGGCAATCAGCATCGAGCGCCACAGGGAAGCCCTTCCCCTGCATCGACAAGCTCCTCTGGTGCCTGCGCCAG
>CAZYHO010000702.1:0-2453 GCA_964647495.1 uncultured Akkermansia sp.
AAGAGGCAGAGGCGGAGGCTTTCGCAGAGCGGGCGCATTTCGTCCAGGCCGAGGAGGAGCGTGCGGCCGGCTTCGACGGCGATGACCGTGATGCCGGCCTCGGCGGCGGTGCGCACGGTGCGCGGGCCGACGACCGGGACATCGAAGCGGAAATCCTGGGCAGGTTTGCTGACTTTGACGAGGGTGGCGCCTCCTTTGCCGAGGGCGCCGCCGCGTTGCAGGCACTTGTCCGTGCCTTCGAATGCCTCGACGGCGAGCACGGTGCCGCGTTTGACGACGACGGATTGCCCGATGTCCAGGCGGCTGACTTCCTTGGCGATGCGGAACCCGAACGCGATGTCGGCGAGTTGTTTGGCGGTGGGCGGCGGGCCGCAGACCGGCCCGGGCCGTGGGAGCAGATCCTCGAGGAATGTGGTGGCCGGCAATAGCGTGATGCCATCCTTGGCCATTTCGTCGGCGATCGCGCCGAAGATGCTCTCGGCGTGGCGAAGCTTCAGCCTGGCGAGCAGCATCGCGGCCCGGACGTCGGGCCGCAGATCAAAGAGATTCTTCGGCGCGATCTGCCCGGCCATGATGGCATCGGTCACTCCGGCCTGGCGGAACGACTTCAGCATTTTCCCGAGCCGGCCGACCCGCAACCACTCGACGTGATCGGCCTCGGCCACCGATGCCGGATCGGTCTCGCCCTCGAACGCGGCCACGATGACGCGCGCCACTCCGGCCTTGCGAGCGGCGCGGAGCACGGTCTGCGGGTACTGGCCGCTGCCGGCGATCAGGCCCAGCGTGTGTGGCACGGACATGGGGTGTCAGTGCGTGAGGGGCGGGTTCATCTCTCCGGCACTTCGGCGGGTTCAGGGATGAGTATGCCTTCGTCGGCGGGCGCGTCCGCGTCGATGTCGATGTCGATGTCGGCGTCGGCATCGATGTCGATGTCTTCTGCCTCGATTTCAAGACCGGCGGACATGTCGAGGCCAGGCACTTCGACCTGATGGACTGTCAGATTCGCATGGATGACAAATTCCCACGCCTGATCCTGAAGGTGAACCGGCCCGCTGCGCGCGATCACGGTGTGCCGCGGCAGATCGGCGAGCACGACTCCTGGCGCGAGCAGTTCCCAGAAGCCCGGCGTGCCATCGACAGGATGGGCCAGCGCGGCGGCATCGAGTGTGCCTGCGGCGACCAGTTCGTCCAACGAGGCCGGGAGGCGTCCGTCATGGCTGTGCGTGTAAGACCGTAGCGCGGTGGCGATTTCCTGGCCCTTCGTCTTTCCGAGGAACAATCCTTTGCCCGCTCCGAACACTTCCTGCCAGAGCGGACTGGTCGCGAACTGCTTGCTCATCGCCGCCATCCACCCCGCGGCGCCGACAACGGTCAGCAGCAATGACAGAACGATCCCGAGGATCGCCAGGCCCCGCCCCTTCAGCCTGCCGTTCGACTTCGAGACGTTGGAGAGCCCGATGATCCCGCAGATCACGCCCGGCACCGCGCTCACGCACACGCAAACCAGGCTCGCCAGTCCCAGAATGAAACTGGCCATCGCCGCTCCGGAGGTCTTTGGAGGTTCGGCCGTCCAGGGCGCGGATGGATCGGGGGTCGGAGATCCGCCGAACGGCGGTGGCGGCGGTGGTGTGTCGGGATTCATCGCCACACTCTAATGCCAACGGATTCCGCGGGGCAAGCAGGGAGACGAGCCCGTTCGTGGCCCCTCGCTGTCGGGTCGTTGCCGGGCCGTCGGTCGCTCGCCGTCGACGGGTCGCGTCGCGTGCCTCGGCGGGACGGCGATGAGGTCGTGGAAACGGGTGGACGTTTTGCAGGGGGAGCCAGATGCCTTGGCGCGGCCGGAGTGGCATTCTGTTTTTCTGTTGAGGGTGCTGCATCTCGAGGTGTTCGGCGGGCCACGGCAGGTGATTCCGACGACCGCATTTCATCTCCTGCGTTTCCGCCACAGCGCGAGTCTGCCAGCGGCCAGCGCCGTCCGGGCGACGCCGGATGGTTCGGGGATGGTTCCGGCCAGGATCGGCTTTCCTGGCTCGCGCTCCCACGCCCGGTCCGGCACGTCAACCCGGCAGTTGTGAATCAGTCCGGTCCGTATCGCCAGTCAGCCGCAATGCCCACCGTCATCCCGGTGAAACTCCAGCCCAAGGATTTTTGCGGCGCTTCCAGGTGCGGCGCTCCGCGGGAAACCACAGCCTTTCACGCTTGCTCATGATCGGGGCGGGGACTGGTATTGTTTTTGCGGCGGAAAGGTATGACCCATGTGCCATGATCACGATCTCCCTGAAACTGCCCGACTCCCTGCTGGCGCGGCTGGATCGTGAGGCGGCTTCCGCCGTTGACGAGTGCCTGCCGCGGAAGCTGAAACGGCTGCTCCCTGGACGGGGGCCCGCTTGGTCCCCTTAAGTTTTTGTCTGCCCGCGCGGTTTCGCGGCAGTGTGAGAGACGATGAGCGCTTT